>JBGTMK010000187.1:0-6604 GCA_041743605.1 Nostoc sp. | reverse complement strand
TGCGCTTCCCTCCGCGCCCCTTTGCGTTTATTTATTTGGTTAAAAGTTTCAAATAAATTGTCTTCAATCTTAAATTGTTAATAATGCTGCACTACTACCACGCTCTACTAAAAAAGGAGATAAAACGCGGTTTTCTACAGTTTTGTCTTCTAATAAATCGAGTAACATTTGCATGGCATAGCCACCAATTTCTAACATTGGCTGGCTAACTGTGGTCAGTGCCGGTGTAACGTAACAGCCTAGAGCAATGCCATCAAATCCAACAAGACTTAAATTTCGCGGTACTAAAATACCTAATTCTTGACAAGCTAACAGAGCGCCAACTGCCACCATATCGTTGTAACAAAATATGCCTGTAACTTCCGCAGCTAATAGTTTAGACAGCATATTTTTTCCGGTGTTCACATCGCTGGTTCTGGTATCATATTCGTCACTAATTGAAACCCAATCAGTATTATGTGTAATACCAGCTTTCGCAAGTGCCATTTGATATCCTTCTAGGCGCTGCTGGTTTGACCTGCTGCGATCGCCTACACCAAGATAACCAATAGCGGTGTGTCCCAGACTTATTAGATGCTCTGTGGCTAATTTAGCACCTAAGCGATCGTCTATTGCTACTGAGTGAAATATTTCGGATTGATCTTCGGTCTGACTATTAATCAGAACTGTTGGCACAGCAATTTGTGTTAATTGTTTGATATGCTGCTTACTAATTCGTGAGTCGGCTACTAAGATCCCATCCACTCTCCGGCGATGAAAAGTATTAATAGCTGCCATCTCCTGCTCAAAATCTCCGTGTGAAGCACTTAACAAAACACTCAAACCTGCTGGTCTGGCTATCTTCTCGATTCCCTCTACTACCTCAGCAAAAAAAGGATCTGCGATCGATGTTACTACTACACCAATGGTATTAGTACGTTTATTTTGCAAGCTTTGAGCAATAGCATTCGGCACATAGCTCATCTCCTGCGCTAGTCGCTTAATTTCTTCTCGCACTTTTGGGCTAATTAGAGCGTTATCTCGCAAAGCGCGTGACACTGTAGAATGAGAAACCCCTGCTCTGCGGGCAATATCTTCAATTGAAATTCTTCGTTTATTCATTATTCTATCTTAAATTTTCATATTGCACACGTGTGCATTTATTTGTATTATAGAAACTAATCGCTGTTTGTCAATAGATTTAATAAGTAAGTCGTTAGAAATAAACTAAATTATGTTAAGAAACGTAAATAGGCTTAAAATCTTGACAAATGACATAGACGCGCCAGCGGCTATTCTTACGAGAACGCTTTCAGCATTAGCGCAGCGGTAGCGACAAAGGAGCGTCACCCGCAGGGGGTAGGACAAATGACAGCCCCAGCCGATTAGCTCTTATTGCGCCGACTTACTTACAACTCACATTTTGCATGGAAAGGAGTCAGGAGTCCTGAGTTTTAACTCCGTCCATAATTACAACTACAAATTAGGAATTAGGAATTACGAATTAATTTAACTTTTCTTAATAAAAATATGATTCAGCAGTCAATGATTATTATTGTCATGGGTGTATCTGGTTCTGGCAAAACCACCATAGGAAAACTGCTAGCAGACTCGTTAAAATGGGAGTTTAGCGACGCTGATGTTTTTCACTCGCCAGAGAATGTTGAGAAAATGCAACGTGGTATCCCTCTGAGTGAAGCTGACAGGATACCTTGGTTACAAGATTTGCAAACAGCCATAAAGCATTGGCTGCAAGAAAATAAAAATGTGGTGCTGGCGTGTTCGGCTCTAAAAGATAGCTATCGGCAATTTTTATTATTGGATAGCGTTTGCATTAAACTCGTTTACCTTAAAGGGTCTTATGAGTTGATTCAAACGCGGCTGCAAGAGCGTAGCAATCATTACATGAATGAAAAACTCCTCGGCAGTCAATTTAATACTCTTGAAGAACCATTAGACACTCTATGTATAGATGTTGCACAGCCACCTCAGATAATTGTCCAAAACATTAGAGCGGCTTTGGAAATTTAGCTTAGTGCTGACAACCGTAATATTAAGATTAATCACGTATCTACAAAAACACGAACTTTTGGCAACTAAATCATATCAGATGCAAGTCTAAAGAAATTATAAAAGTAACCACATAACTGTAACGGTAGGAGAAAACTAGTGTTTTTAAGATTAGCGCAACAGCATCAGCAATTCATTCAAGACTTGGTAATGAACCTACAAGCTTTGACAATTATACTTGAGCGGCGTGGCTATACTGCATCTTGTTATACATGTGGCGACCAAATGAAGAGTGCTTCATTTATGGTTAGCCTGAGAGAAAAGCACCTGATTCGGTTTTTAGTGTCTGATTACGGAATTACTTGGATGGAATTGTGGGACGATCGCGAATTAATGAAGTTGGAGGGTGCAGAAGCGATAAACCAGCTACAAGAGTTAGCTAATATTGTCAAGTATGCTACTCATTTACAATTGACAAATTGATACTCCACTGGCTGAGTCTGACAAAAAAATTAATAAATATAGGTTTTGCACAGGTGTTTAATACAAAATATCAACTTATATTGACATCCTCCCACCGCTAATCAGGAGTACCTGATATAGCGGGGGATTCCAAAGATTGTCATTGCGTACTCCTTCGGAGAACCCGTAGGGTACGTAATGAAATGGAGCGTTCGCGTAGCGTCTCCAAGAGTTGCAATCGCAACATCTAGACCTTGCGATTGTTTCATTCCGCTTCGCTTCATTCGCAATGACAATCTGCTATCTTAGTCAATTTGCAAAATTGGGATGCTCCCGGCGAGATGTTGATAAGCTTGGTCAATAACACGCTTGCCTCTGAGAAAACCTGTATTAGCTCCCGGACAAATGTACTGGAGAGTTTCTGGTGTAAAACGTTCTAACAATAATCGAAAACTCTGAATTTGCCTTGGCCAGTGAAAGGTTTTGGCTGTCCGTAATGGCATTAGTTTACCTTGCTGGTCAGGGAGTAAATGACGACCAGAAAACAATATACCTCCAAGTTCACTATAGTAGAGACAAGATGAGCCGGGAGAATGACCTGGTGTCCAAATCACTTGTGTTGCGGCATCAAGAGTAAATTCTTGCCTAAAGGTAGTTATAGTTAAGCCTGGTAACAAATAAGCTTCTTGCTCTTGAATCAGCACCTCGCAGCCAAAGGTTTGCTGAAATTCAGCAGTCTTGCCAATAGCACCGCGATGGGTGATAAATAACCAACGCACGCCTCCATGCGTTCTTAAAAAATCTTGATTTGTTTGCTCTAGGGCAGGGCAGTCTATGAGGATATTGCCTTCCTTTCTTACAATAAAATAAGAGGTTCCCCCTAATGTGTCCCGATTGGGTGGAAAAGCAAAAATGTTTTCTTGTGTGAAGTCTGATCGCAAAGGAATTTCCCTAGGGAAGACAGCCCGTGGCAGCTTAGTTGTATGACTTGGTTGTTGGGGTAAAGGGCACATGTTCAAAGAACCGAAACTGAGGAGTTGTGGACAATCTGGTTACAGTGTGGAAATTCTTAAGAATTGAACTGTTAACCGTTGTAGAAAAAATTAGGATTTGAGGTCTGCCTTGTAGTTAATGCTATGGTGCTGAAGCTACTGGCGGGGTGTTTTGTCAAAATTACTGAAGATAACATGGTACTTTGGTTTCTGTTTATCCTCCTACTGGGGTTAGCTACTTATTTAATGGTGCAGCACAGCGTCGCTAACATTACTCGGACGCCAGTATGGTTGTTGTGGCTGGTTTTAATGACACCAGCATTTCTGTTGAGTGGATGGACGCTGATTTACGGTGCAAAACCACCTCCACCGCCAGGGCTAATCATCTCGTCGATATTTGTCTGCACACTGTTGTACTGGACGTTGTTTCAATGGGGGCGGCGAGTGCCAAGAGATACACAGACCGAAACCCAAGCCCAAGCCTCAGAATCACAGCCAACTATTCAGCCTACCGCAGAACCAGTAGTGCGTCCCATTGAGCCAACTGAAGAAACCCAACTGCGAAATTGTTTTCCTTGGTCTGTATACTACGTTCAAAATATTGAGTATCGACCACAAGCTGTGATTTGCCGTGGTCAGTTGCGAACTCAAGCTAGTAACGCTTATCAGCAGATTAAAACCAATATTGAAGCACAATTTGGCGATCGCTTCTTGCTGATCTTTCAAGAAGGTTTAAATGACAAACCTTTCTTTGTGCTGGTTCCCAACATTCAAGCTGCTAAAGAGAGAAATACACCACGACGCCACCAGGAACGGCTAACTAGACCAGGATTAGCACTACTACTACTAGCAGCTACTTTGCTAACTACTACCTTGGTAGGAGTGGAAATTGCTGGTGTTACTTTGCCGCCTATATGGAATATTGGCTCTCTGTTTACAGTTCTATCTAAACCAGATGTCCTATTCAAGGGATTACCTTATGCATTAGGACTGATGACTATTTTAGGCATTCATGAATTAGGGCATTATTTGACAGCTAAATTTTATAAAATTCGCTCGACATTGCCTTACTTTATTCCCGTGCCTTTCTTCTTGGGAACTTTTGGTGCATTTATTCAGATGCGTAGTCCCATTCCCAACCGCAAAGCTTTATTTGATATAAGTATCGCTGGGCCACTTGCAGGTTTTGTTGTTACTTTGCCATTACTGATATGGGGTCTGGCTAATTCTGACGTGGTTTCTGTCACCGAAAAAACCCGACTTTTGAATCCTGATGCCCTAAATCCGAAGTATTCAATTTTACTGGCACTACTCTCAAAGTTAGCTTTGGGAAGTGAGTTAACAGCAAAATCAGCCCTTGACTTGCATCCAGTTGCAGTTGCAGGTTTTCTGGGATTAATTGTAACGGCGTTAAATTTAATGCCTGTGGGACAACTAGATGGGGGTCACATTGTCCATGCGATGTTTGGACAAAGGACTGCACTGGTAATTGGTCAAATTGCTCGCGTATTGTTACTATTACTGGCTTTAGTAAGAGAAGAATTTTTGGTGTGGGCGATTATCTTATTATTTATGCCGTTGGTTGATGAACCTGCGTTGAATGATGTCACTGAGTTGGATAACGGACGTGATATTTGGGGATTATTGGCAATGGCTTTGTTGATTGTAATTATTTTGCCATTACCGCAAGCGATCGCTAACTTTTTACAAATTTAAAAGGTACAGCAGAATTCAGGAGTCAGAATTCAGGAGTCAGGAGCCAGAATGGGCTATGTCCTGCTGCGCTAACAGGAGTAAAACAGGCTTTATCGTTTTGCTAATTCTGGAGTCCGCCCTTTTAAGCCAATCATCAACTTCAGCATAAACACCTTTAACATCGGTACTCGCTGTAAAAGCCATAAACCCAGGCGACGAACCACCACCACAGGGAAGAAATTATTAGAAAACATCCGATCTAACAAATCGGTGAAACCTAAAATCGTCAGATTTTCTAACTTACGCCAGCGTTCATAACCTTTGAGAATCTGAATGTCACCAATATCCTTACCCATTTTGTGCGCTGCTTGAATGACTTGCGCCAAAGCCGCTGCATCCCGAATACCCAGATTTAAACCTTGTCCGCCGACGGGATGGCAATTGTGCGCTGCATCACCAATTAATGCTAATCGGGGGAGAACATAGCGATCGCTTTGCATGAGTTGTACTTGAAAAACAAAGCGATCGCCTAGTAATTCCAATTTTCCCATTTGATCGCCATAGCGGCGGGTTAATTCTGCCAAAAATTGCTCATCATTTAAGGCACACAAAGCTTTTGCTTCTTCATGGGGTGCTGTCCAGACAATGCGGCAACGGTTCCCCGGTAAAGGTAAAATCGCAAAGGGCCCGCTAGACCAAAATCTTTCGTAAGCGGTGTTATTGTGAGGTTTTTCTGGTTTCACAAATGCCACGATGCAAGATTGCCAATATTTCCAGCCAGAGGTTTTGATTCCAGCAGCTTGCCGAATTGGCGATCGCGATCCATCTGCTGCTACAACTAATTTGCTGCGAACTGTTCTTAGCTGATCGGCAACTTTTATATCTATGGCGACTATATTCTGCTGGTACTGCGTATTTACCACTTCCGCCGGACACAGATAAGTCACATTTGGGCAATCTTGGATAAAGTCTTGCAAAGGCTGCAATAGGGCTTGGTGTTCCGCCACATAACCCAACTCTGCTGTATTGATATCATCTGTGGTAAATTCCACCACATTGGGATAATCGGCATCCGAAAGACGAACTCGGCAATACTTGGCGATTTGAGGCAACATTTTGTCCCAAACTCCAATTCCTTCATAAATTAGTGACGAAAGCTTGTGAACTGCATAGGCTTGTCCTTTCGCTACCGCCGCTGATGCCACTTTCGCCTCAATTAGCAAGACACTCAAACCAGAATCTTTTAAAGCAGAGGCTAGAGTTAACCCAATAATCCCACCGCCGACAATTACCAAATCATATTCATATCCCCGCTCATTTGGCGGTGTTGGTTGAGGGGAAAGAGTTTGCTCAAGCTGCGTTATGGCCATTGTTAAGTTAGGTTACAGCGTCTTAACTCTTATTTTGACGCGATCGCGCCTCCTTGAGCAAGTTAACAATTCAAAATTAAATAGGACTTACGCATT
>JBGTMK010000186.1:0-9383 GCA_041743605.1 Nostoc sp. | reverse complement strand
TTACCTTGTAGGTTGTATTGTGGTTAGTCTGACCCTGTTAGAACCGCAACAGAAAACGCCCCTCCAGCAGTGGTGCTTTGAGAACTCCTCCATAATTCGGATTGGTCGAGCGGCAGATAATCACGTTGTTTTAACTGATAGTTTAGTTTCGCGGCATCATCTAGAACTAAGACAAGTCGATTCTCCCGGCAATGACGGTGGTTGGCGGCTGATTAGTCAGGGTACAAATGGGACTTTCCTCAACGGTATCCTTGTGATTCAGAGTCCGTTACCAGATAATTCCCTTTTGCAACTGGCACAGGGAGGCCCAATACTGCAATTCCAAATTCAGGATGTAACAGTACTGGAAACTAGTTTGCGATCGCAACAACAAATGCAAGGCATAGAAGAAAACGTCGCTGCAACACTCTACTCAGCCCAAGGTAGAGCAAATCTATCCTATACTTGCACCCACGAAGGTAACTCTCCGAATAATTTGTTTTGCATCCACTGCGGACAACCTCTCTTGGTGCAACAGAGGATTCGCCATTATCAGGTGTTACAAACTCTCGGACAAGGAGGTATGGGTACTACTTATCTCGCTTGGGATGCGGCTGGTGAGATTGCGGGTATGCCACAACTGCTGGTGTTGAAGCAAATGAATGCTGATATGGTAAGAATTGCCAAAGCTCAAGAATTATTTGAGCGAGAGGCATACACTCTTAAATCTCTTAACCATCCGGGAATTCCCAAGTATTACGATTTCTTTGTAGAAGGCGGAAAAAAATACTTGGCAATGGAACTAATCCACGGACAAGATTTAGAGAAACGTGTCTATACTACTGGGCCAGTAACCCCAAGTCAAGCGATCGCTTGGATGATCCAAACCTGCGATATCTTAGACTATCTTCATAGCCAAAGCCCTCCGCTGATTCACCGCGATATTAAACCTGCAAACTTAATGGTGCGAAGTTCACTAAATCGCATAGTAGTGCTAGATTTTGGCGCAGTTAAGGAAATTGGGACAGTGCCGGGTACTCGAATTGGTGCAGAAGGTTACTGCGCTCCTGAACAAGAACGAGGACAACCTTTGACTCAATCTGATTTGTATGCAATTGGCCCGACGCTGATTTTTCTGCTCACAGGAGAAAACCCCTTCAAGTATTACCGCCAACGAGGGCGAAACTTCAGGTTTGATGTGGCAAAAGTTCCCACTATTAGTTCCCAATTAAGAGATGTCATTGATCGCGTTACAGAACCATTACCACGCGATCGCTATCAAACTGCAAAAGAGTTAGCTGCGGCTTTAGCTACCTGCAAAGTTTAGAGAGTGGGGAGTAAAAGAGTAGCAAGTGATGAATACTAAAAATTACTATTCCCTATTCCCTATTCCCTACTCCCTACTCCCTATTCCTCATCCCAAGTTTCTACAGCTAGTAATTCACTAACTGGGTCTTGCATACTAAAGCCAAAGTCAAGCAGTTCCTGTTTCCAGTGCTGCCATTCATTACCGTAGAGCAAAGCGATTTTCCAGATGCTATCGCTTGGCTTAATAATGTTCGATTCTATGAGTGATTGCACGTTGCGCTGCAATTTCACCATTGGGTGAATCACTTGCTGAGTCATAACCTCGATTCAATTCAGATGTTTGTTGGTAAATACTTAATCAAAACTGCTTTCCATTCTGCAATTGTTGCCGGCCCGTAGAGTGGTGTAATTTGGTAAAGCTAGTCTTAACTTTCTAACTATACCATAACAAACTCTACTAAGTTACTGGTAAATTCGGTTTTGTACGGTAATTACCACCACAAAAGTCCAATTTCACCAAGCAGTCCTTAAACTTTTTGCAGAAATTGGGCAAAGGTTTAAAGGAAAGGGTTAAGGCATGAAGGGGTAAGGGATGTTTTTGTTTCCCCTTTAATCTTCACCTCTTCTTTTTCCTCTTTATCTTTAGCCTTTTTCCACAAGAGTACAACACTACCTTTTGTAAGAGATATGTGGACTCCAAGTACAGTAATTGTTCGTCTGTGAAGTTGCACTAAGTAGTGTGACTGAGGACGACTAGGAAAATTTTATTTGTTTTAATCACAAAAAATTATGTGTGTTTGCTGAACAACCTATATAACACGGGCTGGTTTGAAAGTTTTTCACTTACGGGCAAGTTTGCAATTGAGTAGAAATAGCTACTGCTTGTGTTTATTTAAACGTTATTTAGGATATCGCAAACATCTGTCATTAGGTAGAATCATCGCAAATCTTTATATAAGTTTAATGTTTTGCTCAGAAAATGAAGACTTGTAGGGTTGGTTCTGTCTAGCTGCGGCAGAGGATTTTGCTTTGAACTATGGGAGCGATGCCTACGGCGGTAAACTACGCATGGCAAAATTGTCGTTACAGCATGGGCTTACCATAAAGTTCTCTGTGTTCAGAGGTCAGCATTTGAAGTTTGTGTAAAAATTTTTAGCGAAGATGTTAGTTTCTGTTGAGTAGGTGGGTATCCTCAAAACGAGAGTCTTCCTGATACTCAATATGTACTATGGTAGTTATTAATACATCTACTAGTCGTGTAGAGACTTTATCAAACCTAATTTAGATACATTTACCTTATTTTTAATATGAACTCTGAGCGTGCTGTCGATGATATATATTTGCAATATATTCAAAAATTACTGCCAGCTATTAACGCCGATATATTATCAAAAATTACTGTAATTCTGTCACAGACTTCTTGGGATACTCCTAATTCTTCAGATGATTGGAATAACCTAGCAGTGGTAGCTTTGAGCGAGGCAGAACAGTGTGTTGATAATCTAGTTCTGCGCTCAGTCTATCTTGAAATGGCTTTTGAAGCATTGAATAATGGTTTAAACGTAGATAGACATCCGCTTTGTGCTGCTCATCTTGCTTTAATTTATAGCATGATTGGAGAAAAACAGAAAGCGATAGAAATAGCACTTAATACTTTTATTAATACACTCCAACCTGCTTATACAAGTTATGAAAATGACTTTCATTGTTTAATATATATATCCACTCAAAATCACAACTTATCCGATAATAATCGCGAATGCTTGGAGCAAATTTTCTTAGCTGAAAATGATTATAAAAAAGCAATTTTATTATTAATTGAAATAATATGTCGTTCGCAGTTAGTTTTTTACACCGCTGTGAGTCGCCGTTTCTTGCATTTAGCTTCTCAAATTTTACCAAATTCAGTTGATATTGGCCTAAAACTAGGAATATCTAGTTTAATGACTGGAGAAATTGAAGGAATTTTATATTTACATCAAGCTAGAAAATTAGCGCCAAATTATGCCCCTGTTCTTCAGGCACTCTACCTAGCTTACCGAGATTTAAACCAGATAGAAGTCTCCGATTACTGGCAGGAAGTCTCTCAGAAATTTTATCAGCTAAACTCCTCATCTTTAGAGTGGCACTGGACACAATTACCAAGCAATAGCCTATTTACTTACGTGCCTTTTGAAGGTGATTTAATAATGGCAGTTGAGCCAAGCTTGCGTAGTATTGCCACCAGTGTTTTAATTGCCGAACAAGACTGGTTTGAGAAAGAAATGGAGTTTTGGCGCAATAGCATTGAATCTGGTATGACGGTAATTGATGTGGGTGCTAATGTTGGCGTCTATACTTTCAGTGCTGCTTTAAAAGTTGGTTCCGAGGGACGAGTGTTAGCAGTTGAGCCTTTCTCAGGTTGTGTACGTTGTTTGCGAGAAACCTGTAGGATTAATCAATTATCATGGGTAAATGTTTGTGCCGGGGCAGCTAGCGATCGCAATGGTACTGTAAAATTACTACTACATTCTGCGAACGAACTGAACCAGGTAATTTCTAGTGATGCAGCAGAAAATATGTCTTCAGAGTCTTTTGAGGAAGCCACCTGTTTTACTTTAGATAGTCTGATTGAGCAAGAAAATATCGAGAGGGTGGATTTTCTCAAGATAGATGCAGAAGGACATGAAATGGCAGTTCTTGCTGGTAGTCAGAAGTTACTCACTCAGTTTGCCCCAGTTATTTTATATGAAAATATTGCAGGTAGCCAAGGCAGTAATATTGAGGTTGCACAGTATTTAACTAATAAAGGATATGAACTATTTTACTATCAATCTTATACACAAAAACTGATAGAAGTAGATTCAGTGAAAGATTTTCAAGAACAGCTAAATCTCATTGCTTTTCCGTCCCACAAATCAACAGGACTAAAGTCCTGACTACCAACAAAAAGTTTGTAGTAAGCACTTCAGTGCTTCAGAAACCAACAGGACTAAAGTCCTGACTACCAACGAAAAGTTCGTAGTAAGCACTTCAGTGCTTAAACAAATTTATGTATGTATGAATATCATAAACTCACATCAGAACAAAAAGCTGAATTAGTTGAACAACGCTTAAGTCGTGGCTATCCAGCACACTCGCCACCACATCTAGTACGGGATAGACAATTTTATCTGTTAACGGCAGCTTGTTATGAGCATAAGTGTTATATGCAATCTGAATCGCGCCGTCAGCAATTATTAAATATGATATTTGATAGGTTTAGCATTAGTCAAAATGATCACGAAAGCGCTGAAGCGCTTACTACAAACTTAACAATTTGTGCTTGGGTTATTTTGCCTAATCACTATGATTTATTAGTTCAGGTTGTAAATTTTGATGTTTTGAGTGACTTGTTTCGCAGAATACATGGTGCGCTTTCTCGACAGTGGAATATAGAAGACAATATCACTAAGCGTAAAATCTGGTATTCTTGGAGCGATCGCGCTATTCGATCAGAAAGGCATTACTATACAACTCTTAACTACATTCATTACAACCCAGTCAAGCATGGTTTAGTTCAATCGCCTTATGATTGGCTTGAAAGTAGTTTTCACTGGTATTTAGAAACCTGTGGAAAGCAATGGCTGCGTGATTCTTGGACTAAATATCCACTGCAAGATTATGGCAAAAACTGGGATAATTTATAACGTTAAGCAACATTCCTAACGTTCGTAGTAAGGGCTTCAGCCCTTATTAAAGTCTAATTTTAGGGCTAAAGCCCTTACTACAAGCTATTTTCCCTCAATATAGCTTTTCCACATCTCCTCGTAAGCCTTTTCCATATCACGAGTAAACTGCTTACCATTCCACAATGGTGCTGTTTGTCGAGATGCTTTCAGCTTCCAAACCACCTGCTGGCGTAAAGCTTCATCTTTCCCTAAGCGCACACCCCACTCTACATATTCTTCATCAGTCCAAGCAATACCTTCTGTGATACCCGCATTCATCATCATGGTGTAACTATTACGAGCTGCAAATTGCTCTCCAACTCTAGTTACTAATGGGATACCCATCCAGAGGGTTTCTAGGGTTGTTGTAGCACCGTTATAGGGATATGTATCTAATACAACATCAGCAATTGTTAAATTCGCTCTGTGGATAGCTTCAGAGGGATCTTGAGGCAAAAATCGCAGCCTGGAACGCTCCACGCCCTCTTCTTCAGCTATTTTGTAGAAAAACTGTTTAATAGGTTCTTCTTCAGCATCACCTTTAATCAAGAAGTAGCTATTTGGGACTTCTTTGATTATTTTCATTTGCCATTTTGTAGTTTCAGGGTGACGTTTATATACTC
The DNA here is from genome assembly GCA_041743605.1 of Nostoc sp. Taxonomy (GTDB): domain Bacteria; phylum Cyanobacteriota; class Cyanobacteriia; order Cyanobacteriales; family Nostocaceae; genus Nostoc. The sequence continues at coordinate 3,784 of JBGTMK010000186.1, read as the reverse complement.
TTTGACTGCTGAGATAGATTACAGCATCACTAGGAATATCTAAATCTTGACGACGTAGTGTAGGGATACCGACTTCAAAGCCATCAACGGCGATATAAGTTTGAGGTAATCGCAAAATTTTTTCTGTATAATAATCTTGTGCTGAATCTGGTAATACATAAGGGTCGGCAATAAAGTAATCAATTGCAGGTATACCAGATGCATCCCAACCGAGCCAAGTTACTTGAATTGGCGCTGGTTTGAGTGACATCACTTCACAACTAACATCTAGAGTTATACTATCTAAATCTACTAGAATATCGATTTCATCATCATAGATTGTTTCGGCAACTTCTAAAGCTTTTATGCCTAACTTGTGAGCTTTATCAGCTTTATTTACATACCAGTTTTGGGAAACTTCATCTCCTAAATCATAGTTGATTAAATAAGTATAGATTTCAAAATGCTCCCGGTTGTGATGTTGAAATAGCCAGCGTGCTAACCAGCCTACAGAATGCCTTCTCAAAGCATAGGATACATAGCCAATTTTTAGCTTATTCTGATAATTTGCTGTTTTTCGATGACTAATATGCCGCTCAGAATAACGCTTAAATTCTTGATGATATGTAGCTTGAATATTTTTCTGACAAATTTGCGCTAATTGGTTATGAATTTTTCTAAAATTGTCAGGATTGTCTTCAAGGTGAGGTAGAGCGAAAGATGCTGTTAATAAACCTAGCGTTCTTACTTCATCTAAGGCGTGTGGCTGGTATGTGATAAGGTCTTGCTGCAAAGCTTCTAACTCTTGCTTTGTTGAGCATATCTCTTTCCAGTATCCACCAGTAGTCACTAAATTGCACAAAATTAGATGAACAGCAAAAATTTTATCGGCTATTTCTGTGGATAAAGAAAGACATAATTTTGCTGTTTCTATAGCCTGAGAATAATTCTTAGCATTTTGATAAAAAATAGCTAAATGTCTTAATATTTCTAAGTTATTAGAATCTAGGTTTAAATACAAATTTAAAAGATGTGCTGCTGTTGCTGGTAGTTTAAAGATGTGACCAATTTTCATCACAGCAGGAAGTACATCAATGAAATATGGTGTATTAATCAGGTAGGGTAAGCAAGATTTTATGAAATCTATAGATGATTGATTGAAAGGTGGAGTTTCAAGAACTTGCTGTAATACTTGCTGTAATAATTCTAAATTTAAATCGACAAAATTTTGAATTTCTAATAACTCAATAATTTCTAACTCTTCAAATTGAATGCCTTCAAATTTGTCTATCTTGAAGGAAAGTTGCACAATTTTCAGGAGATTATTGATGTCAAAACTATTAATTTCTTTTATATGCTGACGAATTGCCCAAGCGAGAGAAAATTCTTCCAAATTTTCCCGTCTTTCTGCTTCTAGCTGTAAAACTTCAGTTAGCTCTCGTGTATAAGTTTGAATATTTTCTTCTTCTACATCGGCTAATGGTAGCATCCAAGTAATTTGTGCTTCTATTTCTTTGTTTTGTAAAAGCAGCATTAAACCTAAATACCAATAATGGGGAACTACATCTGGTTCAGATGCTATTGCTTGCTCATACAACTTAGCAGCTTGATTATATTCTCCTGCTATTAGATGCTGTTGCGCTTGATGAAGTGTATTTGAAGCATTTTTGATGTTCATAAGTCGGTAGAAATAATTAAATATAAAATTATTTTTTTTTCTTTGTAAGACATTCAGCCATTGAATGAAGACTTTTCAGAACTAAATTACTTACTAAAAGCTTTCTTTGAATTATTCAGCTTAATAGGATTAATAGCCTCAATAAATGATAAAACAGGTGGATAACTTATATCCACCTGTGAATAACTTTGCTGACAACATTACTGCCAGCAGATTGATTGCATAACTGTTTACTTGATTGCTTTTTGATCAGCCGCGCAGGGAATGTTAGTAACGGGGGCAACAAGGGCTGGATCAGTTATGGTCGCACCCGATACTATAGGATCTACAGTTTCACACAAAGCAGCTATTGTGGTTGCTTCCCCAACGCCACCTGCTGCTGTTTGTCCAACAGCGACAAAACCACCGTAGCCTTTCAAAATAGCAGGGCTAGCAGCAGGAGTTGTTGGCACAGCTTTAACAGATGCACCTGAAGGGGCTAAGGGAGCGAGGTTATAAGTATAGTTTTCTGTTTGTGTCTTGATACCCAGTCCTAGTAGGGTAAAATTAGTTTGGTCAGTAACGAAAGTTGGGTTTTCTAACAGATAAGCTTGTTGAGCGCGATTGACAGAACCAACGTAGGTTTTTGCTTCTGATGCACGAGCTTTGTTAGCTTGGTTCAAGAAAGAAGGTAGGGCAATAGCCGACAAAATACCAATGATGATAATTACTACTAACAGTTCAATTAGAGTGAAACCCTCATTTTCTTTCTTTTTGTTGAGGATATGTTGGATAAATTTGGCTTTCAATTCGGTTTTCATAAGTGTTTTCCCTGTAATAGGAAGCGGTTGTGTGTTCTAGATGTAACTTACCCACTCCCGTTTTGTTTCATATCACCCCACCTAAATTTTTTTCAAGTATTTAATTTATATGGCCATTACGCTAGATTTTAGGCTAAAAAGTTTATCTAGCAAGGGTTTTATCAATTGCAGACCCTTCAATCTTGATATTGTTAAGTTAAAGAAAGCTATCTGTTGAGGCCATCTGGGTAGATAGAGATTGATACTGGTTGCGGGTTCTCAAAGATCACTTAACCCTTTTTCCAACTTCCGAAGACTCTATGAGACAGTTGACAGGGTGAAATGCACTATACATACTTGCTTATGCAAATACATGGAAATTGAGCAAGAGATGTCTATTTTTGTAAAGAGCCTCAAAGAAAAAGGTCTGCTTGACCAAATTCATATAACAGTATGCAATGTTGGATCTCGTAAATTATCATCAGAAGATGACTATGGTGCTGGTGCTTGGAATTTATTTGCCCCTAACCTGACTATTTACGGTTTTGATGCAGATGCAGATGCCTGTGAAGCAGCTGAAGCTGAATTGGAATTGAAAAAAATAAATTGGACTGAAAAACATATTCCTTTAGCGCTTGGAAAGTCTGTAGGAGAGGCAACTCTTTATGTAACTAAGCATCCAATGTGTAGTTCCCTATATCCGCCAAATGAACCATATACAGCTAGATTTAGCAATCTGCCGGAATTATGTAACTTGGATTTCACTATAGAAATTGAGACAACTACATTAGATACTTTTTGCAACGCTGAAGAAATAAATACAATAGATTTTTTACAAATTGATGTTCAAGGTGCTGATCTTCAAGTTTTAGAAGGAGCATCGGAAATTTTAAAACGTGGTGTGTTAGGAGTTCAAGTAGAAGTTGAGTTTTCACATATATACGCAAATCAACCTTTATTTGCTGATGTTGATGTCTTTTTAAGAGGACATGATTTTACGTTATTCGATTTAGAAACTGCCTACCGTCATCGCGCTCGTTCACCAATTGCATCAACACGGCGTCCGGGGCAATTACTCTGGGGAGATGCTTATTATCTCCAAGATCCAATTAGGAAAAATACTAATCTTCAGATTAAAGACCCAGCTAAAATTCTCAAATTAGCTTGTATAGCAGATGTTCTAGATTTTCCAGATTATGCTTTAGAGTTACTAGAATACCTAACGATTGAGTATGGCGTTAATTCAGAATACAATTTTGCTAACACTATTATAGAGAGTTTATCTAATTTTCCAGAATTGGTTAAATTTGGGTTAGATTCTCTACCTGTGGTAGCTAAACTAGATCGG
>JBGTMK010000185.1:0-7894 GCA_041743605.1 Nostoc sp. | reverse complement strand
TAGCTTAAAACAGGAGAATCGGGGCTTGGTAATCGATCGCCTAAAACAGGACTTAAAAAACGACCTGATTGCTGGTTTGTTGGTAGTAATTCCCCTAGCAACCACTATCTGGCTGACAATTACCATTGCTACTTGGGTAATCAACTTCCTCACTCAAATTCCCAAACAATTGAATCCCTTTGATGGGCTAAACCCAATCCTAGTAAATTTACTGAATTTACTAGTAGGATTAGCTGTGCCACTACTGTGTATCTTATTGATGGGGTTAATGGCTCGCAATATTGCAGGGCGGTGGTTGTTAGATTTTGGTGAGCGATTATTACAGGCAATTCCTTTAGCGGGACAGGTATACAAAACTCTCAAACAGCTTTTAGAAACAATCTTAAAAGATTCTAATGGCAAGTTTCGGCGGGTTATTTTGATAGAGTATCCTCGCCGAGGAATTTGGGCGATCGCCTTTGTCACTGGTGCAATCAGCAGCGATATTCAAACTCAGATGTCTCGCCCCGTCCTAAGTGTTTTTATCCCCACCACCCCGAATCCGACTACCGGATGGTATGCAATCGTTCCTGAAGACGAGGTGATGAACCTCTCCATGTCCATTGAAGACGCCTTTAAAATAGTTGTATCAGGCGGCATTGTCGCCCCCAATACGCCTTTGCTTTTTCCCAAAGAATCCACATTGGACATGAAACACGACGAAACCAAGGAGCAGGTTATTCCCGTTGAAGAAACGTGAACTAACTACACCAACCACCAGGTGGCATGGTTTAAGTTTCTCAATTCATCGGCAATAGCCAAGAGAACTCCATAGTCCTAGTTAGTCTTACATTCTTGCCAAGGGCAAGGTGCTGGTTCCCAAGACCCAAATCTTTCCAAAAAAAGAGTTTGTTTTCTCCATATCCTCCTGCGGGAGCAAAGAAAGTCAGATGATAGTCTTTAGTTAAAATCAATTTGGCAAAGTCACAAGTAAATGCGTAATGTTATTGTTTGACTGTGCCAAAATTGATAGGCTTATAAGTCTGTACTGCCGAGTTAATCAGTTCTCGCACAATCACCCCTCAGTTTTATGCAACCTCGTAAACCCCAGCAAATTGCTCGTGAATTGGCGCTTTTAAGCCTTAGCCAATTGCCAGTCAACCCAAAGAAATTAGATAAATTGGAAGACGATCAACTAGTATCTAAGTTGGTGCTAGGAGCAGTACGCACACTGACTTCAGAAGTGCAAGATACCCTCGACAATGCCGCAGGTGAACTGCAACGGAGTAACGATCGCCTTTTAAGCAGCCAAACTCGGGCTTCCGACCTCAATTCTGCCAGAACAATGCTTCAAGAAGCGATCGCCTGTACCCAAACCGCAATCAATCAATTGGGCACAGCAGTCGATTTCCCAGTATTGATTCAGTTAGCTAATCAGGACAAGGGAGTTCGGAATTACGCTAAAGAGCTTGTGATTACCGTCAACGAAAATCGACAAATTATAGATGAACTCCTTTCTACTGCCTTAGTAGATTGGCAAGTAAATCGCCTCGCCCAAATTGACCGCGATATCCTGCAAATCGCCGTTGCAGAAATGAAGTTCTTAGGAGTTCCAGACAGTATTGCCATCAACGAAGCTGTGGAGCTAGCCAAACGCTACAGTGGAGACGATGGTCATCGGTTTATTAACGGTGTTTTGCGCCGAGTCACTGAGCAGAAAAAAACTGCGTAATTCGTAATTCGTAATTCGTAATTCCTATACTGCTGTGGAGAAAAATCTGTAGTCGCTTCTATGGGTTCCTCCAAGCGGAACTCTTCCAACGGGAAATGATGCGCGAACGGAGGAAACCTTTTGCTGTAACGATTTTCCTGAAAATTGACGCCCAAAGGTGAGGATAACCCGGAAGTTTTCACCCCAAGAAAAAGTGCAAAGTTAAATTAAACTCATAACTTATAACTTATAGCTCATATAACTAATACTGCTGCAATGGTATTTAATTGGTTCCGTCGTCAACATAACGATTCCTCTGATCAGAAACAGGAGCAAACTCCTCCTGCACAAGAACCCCAACCAGAGACAGCCGAAACATCAACACCAACTGCTGAAACTTCACCAGACTCAACGGCAGACTTGTTGGCGTTTGCTAAAGCTGCTTACAAAAATATTCAGCAAAAACAACAAACTGACATAGTAGAAACCCCACCTGATTCAGAAAATGCCTCAGCACAAACTGAAACTGTGGAAACTACAATTGCGGAAATCACTGAACCAGAAGTAACTGAAGAACCTGCACAGCCAGAAGTTATCCAAGCTGCTACTGAGGAGGAAATTACAGAAGATTCCTCAGTACCTACAATTGCGGATCAGTCCGATGTTTTCAGCCCAGAACTTACGGTCAGTGAACTTGAACCAACACCCAACAAAGCACTAGCGACGCCAGAGGCAACACAGCCAACAGCACCATCCTTCTTAGAACGAGCGGCGGCAGAACGGCAAGCCAAGCTAGAACAACTAATAGCCACTGCCATTGAAGTTCCAGAACCGGAGATAGTACAGCCAGTAGCTACAACCTCAGAGACAGGAGAGGAAATTCCCGGACTGCTATTTGATGATGGGTTTGTCTGGTCGGCTAAAGTCTTAGCAGCTCAAGGTAGAAATCCAGAAGACGTTTCTATTGAAGAAATTACCTGGCTGAAAAAGCTCCGCCAAGGGTTAGACAAAACCCGTCGTAGTATTCTCAACCAATTGAAGGCGATCGTTGGTCAAGGGCCGCTTAATCAAGCTGCTGTGACGGAAATTGAGGCATTACTCCTGCAAGCTGATGTGGGTGTAGAGGCAACAGACTTTATTATTGATGCTCTACAGACAAAACTTCGAGAAGAAGTTACAGCACCTGAAGAAGCGATCGCTTACCTGAAAAAAATCCTCCGGGATATGCTGGATGCACCGAGCAAAACATCCCACAAAATTAGCTTTACCCCAGAAAAAGAAACCTTGAATATTTGGTTAATCACTGGGGTGAATGGTGCCGGTAAAACTACCACCATCGGCAAAATTGCTCATTTAGGACAAAAATCTGGGTATAAATGCTTGATTGGGGCAGCAGACACCTTCCGCGCCGCTGCTGTGGAGCAGGTGAAGGTTTGGGGTAGTAGAAGTGGTGTGGATGTAATTGCCAATCCCGGAAAGAATACAGATCCGGCAGCAGTTGTATTTGATGCGATCGCAGCTGCCCAAGCGCGTCAAACCGAATTACTTCTGGTCGATACAGCCGGACGACTGCAAAATAAGAAAAATTTAATGGATGAACTCGGTAAAATCCGGCGAATTATCGACAAAAAAGCCCCAAATGCCAAAGTAGAATCTCTTTTGGTTCTAGATGCCACTTTAGGGCAAAATGGACTACGGCAAGCCGAAGTTTTCTCCCAAGCTGCTCAACTGAGTGGCGTTGTTTTAACCAAGCTGGATGGTACCGCTAAAGGCGGCGTTGCCCTTGCCGTTGTGCAGCAGCTAGGTTTACCCATTCGCTTTATTGGTGCTGGCGAAGGAATTGAAGACCTGCGCCCCTTTTCAAGTTATGAGTTTGTCGAAGCTCTTTTGAGTGGTTAGTGGAAAAATTTGGAGTTCAAAATTTTTCTTGACAAATTGATAAATTTAGGGATAACTGATCTGTTATTATCACTTGAACTAACTAGAAACAAAATACTGGAAACAGATCAAGTCCTAAAACTATGAGTTTGTCACAAGAAATCTGTGACTTTTGCTAAAACTCAAGGCTTGTCAAGTTTAAATTGATGGGTGAACAAGTTAAAAAGGCGCTTAAAAACCGCGTCTAAACAAAACCCTCAATTTTTTCTTAGGACTTTGCCTGTGTAGCCAAGCCAGTGCGGTCTTATCTACGAGACGCTATACGAACGCGTAGCGTCTCGTAGATAAAGGGGTGCCAAGCTTCCGAACATTAGAACTTCGGAGAATCGTTCACTGCGAACTCAAAAAGCGAATTAGTATAAGTAAGCTGGTTCAACACTCCCAGGTGTATTCTCTATCTGCTACTTAGGGAAGTATCTACAAATATTTTAGTAAATTGAGAGGTTTGAATTCTAATGGTTAAATGACAACACTTTTTCTGGCTTTTGACCCTAAAATAAATTACGGGTTAATGGTCTAAGTATGTTAACGCTGACGGAAAAGGTTGATTATCTCATTCATTTTGATTCCGTTTTCATTGGTTTAAATGTCGCGTCTTCCGCAGATCCAAATTCATAAAACAAGAAATTAAAAATGGAAAAGCTCAATCCTGGCAATTATGGTATATAAATTAAGTGTTTGAAGACTTAGATTTACATATTTTTAGGTTTGGGAACGAATCTAAGTCTGTTTTTACCAAACCAAGCTTAATTTAAGCGACTTTAGAGATATGCTTTAGAAATGAAGTTATGAAAAAATGAAACCCTTTCTGAACTATCACCGAAACTAGTAATTTTTACAGGTTGGGTTTGGATTAAAAATACATGATTTTAAATTACTAATATTCCATCAGAAATACAACAGGCAAATAAAATACTTATACAATTTGCCTGCTACGTCTTTATACTCTTGCTAAAATAGCAAGTCTTGTCTAAATATGGTTTAGCAATGCCAAAACCAAAAGATTTATAAGTAATCTAAAATCTGCCAATATAAAGTGCCATAATAACTGTGCCTGTGTCTCAACTGCCCTCTCAACCCACTGACAACAATAGTAGTGCCACGACGGATGTCACACCAGTCGTGGCACTTAAAGAACTCGTGGCAAGATTGCACCGGGAACAGAACAAAATTCAAGATTTACTAAGTTCTTTAGGATTTGCTCTGAGAAGTTTCAATAATTTGAATCAGTTTTTGGAACTGATTCCGCTGATGGCAACAAGAGTTACAGATGCAGACGGCAGTGCCCTGTTTCTCTACAAACCTAATGGTCAAGTTAGGTTAGAGCAGTTACATTGGCAAGATAGTGGCCAGCGTAAGAATATCCGCAAAGCGTTAGAAATAGCCAGTAGTCAAATCACGCTTTTGCCCAATACTGCGCCCTTAGCGAATGCCACGGGGCTTTTGGATGACCAGATGCATCGCTATTTAGGGCCAGATGTGCAAATCTTTGGTACGGCAATTCTGGTGAAGCATACAGAACGGGGATGGCTTTACGTCTTGAGCCGCGATCCAGAATATAGTTGGACAGAAACTAGGCAAAAATTAGTTAGGTTAGTGGCAGACCAAACAGCGGTTGCGATCGAAAATGATGAACTAGCTGTAGAACTAAGAAAAAAAGAACGCTTAGATCAAGAACTAGAAATTGGCGCAGAAATTCAACGGCGACTCTTACCACGTCAATGCCCGACAATCCCTGGTGTAGTTTTGGCAGCACGCTGTAAACCTGCCAATCGCGTCGGCGGCGACTACTACGACTTTATTGCTACCAATCACAATAAAATTCAGTCCAAGACCAAAGATGGCACAGAAACTGGTCGTTGGGGTTTGGTTATTGGAGATGTCATGGGCAAAGGTGTCCCCGCTGGGCTGATTATGACTATGATGCGGGGAATGCTACGAGGAGAAGTCTTACATGGTAATTCTCCAGCAGGAATTTTACAAAACTTAAATAGGGTTATGTATGCGGATTTGGAAAATTCCCACCGCTTTGTAACGCTATTTTATTCAGAATATAATCCCCATAACCGAATTTTGTCTTATAGCAATGCAGCACACAATCCTCCTTTGTGGTGGCACGCAGCTACAAAAACTGTCAGCCGTTTAGATACTCTCGGAATGCTAATCGGTTTGGATGCTAACAGCCAATATGAAGATGCTCAGGCACAATTAGAGCCTGGGGATACCATTATTTACTATACAGATGGTTTAACCGATGCCGCAGCCGCTGGTGGCGATCGCTTTGATGAAGACAATTTTGTTGCTAGCTTCAATACGGCTTGTAAGTACTGTAATGGGCCACAGGAGATTGTGGATTACCTGTTTGATCAAGTTCAGCAATTCATTGGTGATGATAAGCAAAACACTGATGATATGACACTAGTTGTTCTACAAATTTTATAAGAGAAGGTAGGAGGCAATGCTTGAGACTATGGTAAATGGAGATTCACCACAGTAATTCTACTAAATTTAATTTTTTATTTATTTTTCTTTGATTTTTCGTAGCGATCGCCCAAATACTAGCACCTCAAGCTTTTTTAGCGAATTGTTTGTATTTAGTCTTGAGGATGATACATCAAAAATGATCGTTAGAATACTTTTCTGTTCAAGTAAAAACTATATATTTTGCACATCTAGCACAGTAGGAAACGCCAAGGGGGAGAGCAGGTAAAAGGTAAAAGGTACAGGGTAAAAAGTAAAAGGTAAATTTACTTCTTCATTTTTGCTTTCTTTCTATCCTTGTGACGCAAGCATTTAGCCTGCTCCCTCTTGGCGTTTTAATTTTTCTTTTCTCCGCCGTAGCAAGTTCACAACAGCTACGACGGAGTTTTGCTTTCTTTGTTTCTTAAAGTAAGTCGGTGGGAACAAACCAAATTATGTTACGAAACGTAAATAGGCTTAAAACCCTTATCAATGTCCAATGACAAAGCAAAGCCCCCACGAGTTAGCTTTAATTACGCCGACTTACTTAAGTTTTAATTTGGTTGTTTTAAACTTCCTTGGTATTTAAGTAGATAACCTTCATTTAATGATTTGTCAAGATATTTCTGAAAATATTTTAGATGCAGAGTTCAGATGGCTATTGACTATTCTTGCGCCCCAGCTTTTTGGAGATTCTGTACCACATTTTTATAACCATTAAATTCTGCAATCATCAAAGCAGTATAACCACCCCGGTTTTTCAAATTCACATCTGCCCCCTTTGATAGCAGCAAATGTATAATCTCTATATGCTTGCGTTCGGTTGCTTTGATCAAAGCAGTTTTGCCATCATCCCCCGGAATGTTGGCGTCAGCACCGTACTCTAGCAACACTTTCACTGTTTGGATATGTTCTTGTGATACAGCCAACGTCAAAGGTACTTCACCAAGATTTTTCCCATTAATATCTCCTCCAGAATGCAGCAATGCCTTGACAATTTGGCTATGTCCTTGCAATGCTGCTACAAGCAGTGGTGTATCACCTAGGTGGTTCCTAATTTGGACATCTGCACCCCTATTAAGTAATACTTGCACGACATCAATATGACCTTCCACAACGGCAAGATGTAAAGCCGTTTCACCATCTTGGTCTTGGAGATTAATTTGGGCACCTCGATCCAGTAAAGCTGCTGCGATCGCACTGTGTCCAGCCGCTGCTGCTGCTGATAGGGCAGTTCCACCATCAGTATTTTTCACATTCACATCAGCCCCTGCTACTAGCAGTGCTTCCACAATCTCCAGATGTCCTAAGTCTGCCGCTAGCATTAAGAGTGTCTCGCCCTCCTCATCTTGGATATTGACATCGACACCAGTTTGGAGAATTACTTCTAGAACTTCTATTTTTCCCTGCTTAACGGCGATTTTCAACGCAGTATCATTATCTTTATCTGCAATATTTACCTTCGCACCAGCAGCCAATAAAACTCGCACAACATCTATATGACCTTTGAGGACTGCTGCCATTAAAGCTGTGCTGCCATCTTCATTAGTGGCATTGACATCAGCACCTTTGGATACTAAAAGCTGTACAATGTCAAGCTGTTTGGCACTAGCTGCCAACATCAAAGCTGTCAAACTATAGAGTTTTCTGGGCAAGTTGATATTTGCCCCAGCATCCAGCAGCGATCGCACAATTTCGGTGTAGCCTAAATTAGCCGCAAACATTAAAGCCGTAGTGCCTTGGCGATCGCACGTGTCCACCCTCGCACCAGCAGTCAGTAGGGCACACAGCCTCTTAATATCGCCA
>JBGTMK010000184.1:0-10153 GCA_041743605.1 Nostoc sp. | reverse complement strand
AACAATGGCCAATTCCAGCTTTTAATTTGGGTAATCCGATGATGGATAGTTTAGAACCGACCTTTTCACGCCAACAATTTTATAGTCAGGATAGCCAACAGCAGGAGATAGTTAGACCTTTTGTGGTTACTCTTCTTCCAGGTTCCCGTCCGCCAGAGGCATACAACAACTGGGAAACAATTATGATTGCCGTATCTGCGTTGATGGCAAGTTTTCAGGAGCGAGATTCGATCTTCTATACTTTTAAGAGAGTAGTGTTTTTAGCTGCGATCGCTCCAGGTTTAGACTCTAATATTTTATCCCAAAGTGTGCAATCTCAAGGCTGGCGTACTGAATCAGCGTGTCCTATCCAAATTGCTGATCCAAATATATTGACATTTAAGCAAAGGAATGCATATCTATTGCTGACTCAACAAGCCTATAATGATTGCTTACATTTGGGAGATATAGCGATCGCAATGGCAGGTACAGCCACAGAACAGTTTATCGGTTTAGGCAAACCTGCGATCGCAATTCCCGGCAATGGGCCTCAATATAACCCTGGCTTTGCTGAAGCTCAAAGTCGTCTTTTAGGCTCATCTTTGATTTTAGTCCAGCAGCCAGCAGAGGTTGCCCAAATTGTCCAGTCCATATTCAAAAACCCCGATATTTTGCAAATTATTGCCGAAAATGGTCTGCGGCGCATGGGGAAACCGGGAGCCGCACTACGCATTGCAGAATGTTTACAGGAACGATTTTGAATGGGGATTGGGAATTAGGGATTGGGGATTGGAGGAAGAGGGGAAATAAAATTCCTAACTCCTAACTCTTAACTCAGCACTCAGCACTCAGCACTCCTCAGGCCACCAACCCAGAACGTAAGGCTCTCACAGCAGCTTGGGTACGATCATCTGCACACAGTTTATTAAGAATATTGCGAACATGGGTTTTCACAGTACCAACTGTAATGTAGAGTTTCTCAGCAATTTGCCCATTACTACACCCAGCTACAATCAACTCTAAGATTTCCAGTTCCCGTTGAGTTAGGGGGTATGTTTCCAAAACTTGCTCATATTCTGAGGCCAGCGCCTCAATTTTTACAGTCTTCGGTTTGTCAGAACCTTGGCTTTCTCCAGGAATACCTTGGCGCATCTTCCGCAATACCACGTTGGCAATTGCCGGATCAATCCAAGAGTTACCGCCGTGAGTTGCCTGAATCGCCTCCGTTAATTTACTGATGCTTGTTTCTTTCATATAATAAGAATCTGCACCTGCCGCAAAGGCTGCAAGTACAGCATCCTCTGTATGATCCATCGTCAGAATGAGAATCTTCGTTGTGGTTTGCCCAGTTTCAGCTTGGTGGCGTTTGAATTTACGGGTGAGTTCAATGCCATCCATATCAGGCAAGCCGATATCTACTACAGCTACATCAGGCTTTGCCGTTTCTAAAAGCTTTAATCCTTGGGTAGCATTTGCCGCTTCGCCAACTACTTTCAATGCACTGTGAGACTGTAATGCTGCTCTTAGCCCCATTCGAGTTAAGTCATGATCTTCAATTAAAATAATACTAATTTCATTCATCGCTACACTCGCTCTTACGCTGTTTGCATCTTTCAAAGTATTACCTTTTCTATCCACTATCTCTTATTTTCCCAAACTAAAGATAGATGATATTTCAACCCGTCTGCATCCACCGATAGAAATAATAAATATCCGATTTTTTTATATTTCGATAGAGGACAAATCTAGCTGGAGATATATGGATACTTGCACAAAAAGTATGAAATATTGAGACGAATGCCAAATTGCTCACTCTTGCTTAGAATTCAGCTTTGAGTTGCCATGTTCCATTCGTTAATTACTCTTATCTTGTATGAAGTTTTGAAAAAAGCTTAGGAAAATGGACAAAATACCAAGGGTTGAAGTCACTTTACGAGAAAGTGAACGATGGTATCGAGCGATTGTAACCAATTTTTTTCATTTTTAGAGGCTGTGATGTACACACAAGCCGAAAAAGCTCGATTTTCCTCATCTTGTTCTCTTGTTTCTATCAAGAGCATGGAAATGACTGATATTGAGTCAGCAGCCAAGGTGAATGCATTTCCAAATGAAGCATGAGAACAAAGAAAACTGTAGGCGATAAGGTCTTAGTAATTTTGCAAACAGTACAAGTCCGCGATCGCTGGGAAAATACTAATACAAGTCTGGCGATGCTAGGAAGATTCTCGAAGTTCTAGGAGGTAGGATTACTTAAGGTTCACAAATAGGCATAGATAGGACTTTCTTATTTACTTAGTCTAACCAATCTGAGGGGCAAAACGCGCAAAACTGTTCAAGCTTATGGTACACGATAATTGTATGCAACTCTCACCAATGGCTGACGACGGTCGCTTGCTCACTCATTTACAATTGTTTTAAGCTTAGTAAAGTATTTTATTTTACTTTATACTAGCTTTCTCTACTATTTTCAGATCAATAGTTTTCAATTTGTTAATTGCTAATTTTTTGAAAGCCATTGGTCATTTGCTGGGAGTTTAATTTCCAGACTTTGGTAAATTAACCAGATTGAGGATACAACAGACTGAATTTAACCCAAGTAAATGCCCGAAGTGGAGTATCCAGAAGCCTTTTACCTTGCCTAACTTTGTTGAGATCATGGCACGCTCAACAAGCATTGGATATTATGCAAAATGTCTTAGTCAATCAAGTTACAGATTTTAGATGTCCGAAATCTTATATTCTTTAGTTGGATAATCTGAAAAGAGAAATGTTATACATCAACCTATGTTTGGCGGCGAAAATAAAAACCGATGGAAGAGACGCTGAAAATTTTGGTTGTAGACGATGACGAAGTAGACCGGATGGCAGTTCGTCGTGCCCTGACTAAAGCAGGTGTTCAAATGGAACTGTCTGAAGTAGACAATGGTAAGGATGCGTTTTCTGCCTTAAGCACGACTGCATATCATTGTGTTTTCCTCGACTATCGCTTACCAGAAGAAGATGGACTAGCCTTGATCCAACAGCTACGTTCTTCGGAAATTAAAGTTCCTTTAGTAGTCCTAACTGGTCAAGGAGATGAACAAACTACTGTTCAATTATTGAAAGCTGGTGCTACAGACTATCTCTCTAAGTCTAGGATATCCCCAGAGACTTTGGCACAGGTTTTGCGGAGCGCAATTCGGATTTATCAGGCTGAAATGCAGGTAGCTTTGGCAAACCAGCAACTCAGAGAAAGTCATGAACAACTCACTCGTAAGAATCAAGAATTGGAGAGACAAAAGCAACAGATTCAAATGCAAAACTTCAAGCTATCGGAGGCATCACTACTAAAATCACATTTTTTAGCAACAATGTCCCACGAACTCAGAACGCCAATGAATGCGATTATTGGTTTTTCGCAAATACTATTGCGTCCGAAGTTCGGTCAACTCACACACCAGCAAGCAGATATGATTGAGCGCATTTTGAACAATGGCAAGCATTTGCTGATGTTACTCAATGAAGTTCTCGACTTTTCTAAGCTGGAGGCAGGGCGATTAGACTTCAAGGCAGAAATATTTGATGTATCAAAGGTAATCAATCTTGCTGTCAGTGAAATGCGTTCTTTAGCTGACGCCAAGAATCTTTCATTGTTAGTGCAAACCGATTTGCAAAATCCTTTGGTATTTAATGATCCTGTACGTGTTAAACAGATTTTAATTAACCTGCTCTCTAACGCTATTAAGTTCACAGATTCTGGTGAGATTTGGGTTGAGATGAAAGAACTACCTGCAAATCGATTAGCAATTGTTGTTCGAGATACAGGTATTGGTATAGCATCTAGAGATTTTAAACGTATTTTTGAAGCATTTCGCCAAGTCGATCAAACTATCACTCGCAAATATCCAGGTACAGGTCTAGGTTTAGCAATTGTAGATTCTCTGGTACGAATGATGGGCGGCAAAATATTTCTGGAGAGCAAATTGGGGATCGGTTCAATGTTTAAAATTGAATTGCCGCGTCAAATCACATCAACGACTGTAGCAACTGATCCTCCAGTTTCATCATTAGATGATGATGGGGTTTTTTGCTCTGCTAAAAATCCCCATCAATCATCTTCTCAAAGTAAAAAAGCACCAATAGGATATCCTAAAATTTAAACTATAAATTACTTACCAAAAAAAACTGATAAAAGTTGATAAATCATGTCTGTAGTTGAAAATAATAAAATTTATCGTATCCTCGCAGTTGACGACACTCGAGACAATCTTATTTTAGTTCAAACAATTTTAGAAAGTGAGGGGTATGAAATTGATTTGGCTTCAGATGGAATGAAGGCTTTGCGCCAAATTGACCAATCTGCACCCGATCTGATTTTGTTAGATGTGATGATGCCAGGGATCGATGGTTATGAAGTCACACGCCGGATTCGGAATAACCCTGCGATCTCTTATATTCCAATTCTGTTGATTACTGCATTTCATGAATCTAGCGTTGTCGAAGGTTTGGATGCTGGTGCTGACGATTTTATTCGTAAACCATTTGATACTGATGAGCTACTGGCACGGGTGCGATCGCTATTGCGTCTGAAGCAAAGTCTAGACGAACAGCAAAAAATGGCCCGCCAGCGAGAAGACTTTGTTTCCCGTCTGACTCATGATTTGCGAACTCCCCTAGTAGCGGCTGATCGGATGTTGAGTTTATTTGAAATGGAAACATTCTGCAAAATCTCGCCGGAAATGAAACAGGCGATCGCAGTCATGATTCGCAGTAACCAAAATTTAATGGAAATGGTGAACACCCTGTTAGAAGTCTATCGCTTTGAAGCAGGTAAAAAAACCTTGAATTGGGAGGTATGCGACTTACGGGAAATATCCCAAGAAGTAGTAAGCGAACTAATCCCCTTGACTAGTGAAAAAGGGTTGACTCTGAAAATTGACACTAGTAAATTAGACCCACGCAGTAAAAACGCTGGTATTATTATGGGCGATCGCTTAGAACTACGGCGGGTACTAAACAATTTGATCGCAAATGCCATCAAATTTACAGATACAGGAGGCATCACAATCCGCATTTTTGAAACATCACCTCTTCGAGGAAATCAAGATTTGGTAACAATTGAGATAGAGGATACAGGATATGGAATTGCGCCTGAAGATCAGGCAACAATTTTCGAGCGATTTCGCCAAGGCAGAAATAAACGCTCAGGTAGTGGCTTAGGACTACATCTATCTCACCGGATTGTAGAAGGGCACGCAGGAACTATCCAAGTTGCCTCTGAACTAGGTAAAGGTAGTCTGTTCACTGTGAAGCTACCTAAAAACACTTAAGTTCTTTTCCTTCACCTTCATATTTATCTGCTGGACTGCTAATCCTGACAAAGCTCAAAAGCTGAGTGAATACCCAGTTTTCTCCCAAGCTCGCGGCTAATTATAGCCTCTAAGTCCTCGATCATATAGGGTTTGCTGATGTAATCATTAAACCCTGCTTTTAGGATACGTTCTTGATCCTCCCTGCTAGCTAGAGCTGTGACTGCTATCACTGGAATTTTGCAAGTTAGGGGTTCTTGCTTCAGATGACGTACAACATCGATACCACTGAGTCCTGGTAACAAAATATCCAACAAGATCAAGTCCGGTTGATACTCTTTAGCTACCAGCACTGTTGCAGAACAATCTGTTTGACAAATAAATCTACAACCCATTGACTCAAGGGCATAACTAATTAGTAAGAGACTATCATCATGGTCTTCCACTGCCAAAATCAAAGGCTGGTGAGAGTTTTGCTTTTTTTCATCACTCATGAATGAATTTGCCAAATACATCTCTTCTCCAGAAGATTTTATTAGGATTAGCCGTCTTTATTGGGAGATAAGGACGAGGCTTCCTGCGAACAAAAGAATAGTACTCAGTCAGGATTGGTTTGTTTTTGCTTTCACCTAGTTGATAATGATTTCCCACACAAAAATGTTTGAGGTAAGAAAACCTCAAGCTGAAAGGTTTAGCAGATACTTTTTGATTATACGCAAAATTACAGAATATTTTCTTAATGAGTCCATCATCAGTTTATATAGAAAGAATCAGATTATTCCTTATAACAGTATCGCTTGATCTGTGTATGCTTTGAGATTTTAAAGATACTGCATAAACAAGTAATCCAAACTATTAGCTGTTAAATTTTCTACTGAAGTTTCAGTATTAATTTCTTCGTTCCTAGTCCGAAATTGGGAATGCATTAATTAAGTTAGAGACTCATTATCCGACTGGAGGCAGCAGCGCCTAATTAGGTATTTATATAAAGAGCATAGTAACGAGATAAACGAGAGAAAAATGGGAAATTGAGCTTTTTTTGACTTGTATGTACACCGTTTTTCCAGTTAGTTATCTCAAATAAAATTGTAATTAGTTGATCAAGTTGCTGTTGAGCGGATGTAATTAAATCTCATCCTCGTGCTAACTCTGGTGATATTGTACTTTTCTCTAAACCACTATTCTCCTTACCCCTGTGCGGTAGCTTACGGCAAGTCGTTATGCATCTACGATAATTTCTAAATTTCCCCCTACCCTCTTGCTAATTTTTAATTAGTTGATACACTTGTTCTTCATTAGCCCAGTGAACCAGCGCCTATGGTGCATATCAAGCGCGTGGAACTTACGAACTTCAAATCCTTCGGTGGCACTACCTCAGTCCCTTTGCTACCGGGGTGTACTGTCATATCTGGGCCAAATGGTTCGGGTAAATCGAATATTCTCGATGCACTGCTATTTTGCTTAGGACTCTCCAGTTCTAAAGGAATGCGAGCCGATCGCCTCCCGGATTTGGTAAATAACACTCAAACCTCTAAAGGACGGGCTTCTATTGAGGCTAGCGTCACTGTGACGTTTGATTTGTCAGGGGAGGATATCTCACCCAAAGCCGCAAAGGCGCAAAGTGAAGAAGATGTAGAGATAGTTAAGGAAGTAGGAGAAGTAGAGGAAGAAAATCCAAAATCCAAAATCCAAAATCCAAAATTGGGCGAGTGGAGTGTTACTAGAAGGCTGCGAGTCACTCACCAAGGGACTTACACCTCGAATTACTATATCAATGGTGAAGCTTGCACGCTGACGCAGTTGCATGAGGAACTAAGTAACCTACGGGTTTATCCTGAAGGCTATAACGTTGTGCTGCAAGGGGATGTCACCAGCATTATCTCGATGAATGCGCGGGAACGGCGGGAAATTATTGATGAATTGGCTGGGGTAGCGGCGTTTGATCGCAAAATCATCCAAGCCAAGTCAACTTTAGATGAGGTGAAAGAAAAGGAAGATAGCTGTCGGATTATTGAGACGGAATTAACTGCACAGCGCGATCGCCTTTCTCAAGATCGGGCTAAAGCTGAAAGATATCAAAAACTCCGCACAGAATTTCTGGCGAAGCAATCTTGGGAAGCTGTTTTATCATGGCGATCGCTACAAACACAACAAGAAAAATTAGTTCACGAAATTCAAACAGGCGATCGCAATTCTACTGAACTCACTACCCAACTCACAAACCTCAATTCCGAAATCGTCCAAAAAACTGCTGAACTAGAAGAACTCAATGCCCATGTCAAAGCCTTGGGTGAAGATGAACTTTTGGCGGTACAATCTACCCTCGCCACCCAAGAAGCAGAACGAAAACAACTCCAGCGTCAGCTTACAGAATTACAAACAGCTTCCCAAGAAACTACCAAACGTCTAACTCAAACTCAGCAAGAAATTCAAAAACACCGTCATTCCCTAGAAGAAATCGCCGAAACACAAATTGTAGAGACGCGATTCATCGCGTCTTCCCAACACCAAAGAAATGAAGCCCACCAAGCCTTAGAAACCTCCCGCGAAGCCGCCGCCGAAATCGCCTCAGCTTCCGAAGCCTGGGTGCAGCAACAAACGGCATTCAACCGTCAAATTGAAGCTTTACTGCACACCCTAGAACCGCAACGCACCGAACAAGCACAACTCAGAGAACGCAATAATCAGTTACAACAATTAATTTCAGAGCAAACCCAGTTAATCGAACGCGACGAACCCCTGTTAGCAGAAAAACAAACTGAGTGTAATCAAGTTGAAACGGAATTTAACACCTCTAGCGAACCCATCCAAAATTTAGCTCAAAATCTTTCAGCCACAGAACAAGAACTGCAAATTCAACAGGAAACCCAAAAGCGGTTACTTTTTGAACAACGGGAAAAACAACGCCAGTTGGATAAAATAGAGGCGCAAGCGCAAGCACAGCAAGAAGTCCAAGGAACCCAAGCGAGTAAAGTTATTTTACAATCGGGAATGCCTGGACTTTGTGGCTTAGTTGTGCAGTTAGGAAAGGTGGAACCCCGCCATCAGCTAGCTTTGGAAATGGCTGCCGGTGGACGCTTGGGACATATTGTGGTGGAAGATGACAGCATCGCCGCAGCCGGGATTGAATTGCTCAAACAGAAACGTGCAGGGAGAGCAACTTTTTTACCACTAAATAAAATTCACGCCCCCAAATTTACTCAAGATGCAACGCTGCGTTTTGCTAGCGGTTTCGTTAACTATGCTGTGAACTTAGTCGATTGCGATCGCCGTTACAAAGATGTATTTAGCTATGTTTTCGGTAATACGGTAGTTTTTTCCAGCCTGGAGGCGGCGCGGAAAAATTTAGGACTGTATCGCATCGTCACCTTAGACGGGGAATTGTTAGAAACCAGTGGTGCAATGACTGGTGGTAGTAACAGCAATCGTTCAGCCTTGCGGTTTGGGAATGCAGAAGCGGCGGAATCTGATGAAGCGATCGCTTTAAGAAGTCGCTTGGTGGATATTGAGCGGGTTTTAGAGCGTTGTACTGAAGCGATCGCTACTTTGTCAACCAGAACCAAAAAACTCACTCAGGAACTAACAGAATCTCGTCAAGCACGACGAGAACAGCAGTTGCAATTGGAGCAGTTGCAGAAAGACATTAAGAATTTAACAACGCAATTAGAGGGGACGCGATCGCAACTCGCCCAAAACAGCCAAAAGTTAACCACTGCTCAATCCCGATTAGAAATTTTAGAGCGGGAATTACCGGGACAAGAAAATGAGTTGCAACAATTGCGACACGCCTTAGCAGAGTTGGAAGCGTCTCAAACTCCCAGTGAATGGCAACAAATCCAGGCAACCATTAAAATTCAAGAGCAACAATTACAACAACGGGAGACGGCATTAAGGGAAGCTGAACAAAGATTAAAAAATTTAGAAAATCAGCAACAACGTTTGCAAGAAAAAATCCAAGAAGGTGAAACGCGAATCACCGAATACGAAACCCAACAAACCTCTTGTAGAGACGCGATGAATCGCGTCTTGAGCCAAATCACAACGATAGACGAGCAAATCACCCAAACCCGTTTATCGTTGAGTCAAATGGAGCAGAATTTGGGAGAAGATAAACAAAAACGCGACGCTACAGAATTGGAAGTGCGATCGCACCTTTTGCGCCAACAACAATTGCAATGGGAAATCGAAAAACTTAAAGAAACCCAAGAGAAGAGGCGGGAGGAACTAATTGCACTGCAAACTCAGTTGCAGGATGTGGGAGCAGAATTACCAAATCCCTTGCCGGAAGTTCCAGATAAAGTAGATTTAGAAGAATTGCAGAAAGAATTGCGATCGCTTACCAAACGCTTACAGGCAATGGAACCTGTTAATATGCTGGCGTTGGAAGAATACGAACGCACTCAAAACCGCCTCCAAGAACTAACGCAAAAATTAGAGACACTAGAAGGAGAACGCACCGAATTACTTTTACGGATTGAGAACTTTACCACATTGCGGCAACTTGCCTTTAAAGAAGCTTTCGATGCCGTTAATGAAAACTTTCAATCAATTTTTGCCATTCTTTCAGACGGTGACGGCTTCTTGCAACTCGAAAATCCCGAAGATCCCTTTAGCAGCGGACTGAATTTAGTCGCGCACCCCAAAGGCAAACCCGTACAGCGCCTAGCTTCCATGTCTGGGGGAGAAAAATCACTCACCGCTTTGAGCTTTATCTTTGCTCTGCAACGCTATCGTCCATCGCCCTTTTACGCCTTTGACGAAGTAGATATGTTCTTAGATGGAGCAAACGTAGAACGATTAGCTAGAATGATTAAACAACAATCACAGCAAGCCCAATTTATAGTTGTGAGTTTGCGTCGTCCGATGATAGAATCAGCCGAACGCAC
>JBGTMK010000183.1:0-4117 GCA_041743605.1 Nostoc sp. | reverse complement strand
GATTATATTGAATAGCTGCGGATTCTCCTTTTCCCCTGGGTTAGAGTAAAAAAATCCTTTTCTATTCAGAATTATTCAAGATTTGTTTTAAAAAGTCAAGAGATTTACTTAGCTTTTTTGCAAATAATTCAAGCAAATATTTGTTTATTGTAGACAAGCCTTGAATTTATTATATTTAGGTAGATTTGCAAATAACTCAGGCAATTATTTGTATTTATATTGAGTATTTTTTAACTAAAAACTATAGTAATGTAATACTAGAAAGTATGATTAAAAGCCTATATTTACCTTGCATTTTATAATCTATCACATCTGTCATGATTAACTCCGAAACGCCAGATAAATCAATGCAGTTTCCTAGTTTTAACAAGTCCAAACGTCAAAAGCACTGGCTAATGGGACTAGTAATAACTGGGTTACTAGGAACTGCAACTACTGTCTATGTGATCATGCAAAGTCAAGCCCCATCATCAGAACTGACTCAATCAACAATAACAGTGCAGACAAAAGACATCACAATTCAAATAAAAGCCAATGGCACTGTCCAGCCATTACGAAAGATTAATCTCAGTCCTCAAGAGCAAGGTCGAATTGAGCAACTGTATGTGGATGAAGGCGCGCAAGTCAAGCAAGGTCAATTAATTGCTCGTATGAATAGTCAGCGATTTGTACAACAAGTCAATCAATATAAAGCGATGCTTGCTAAAGCTGAGGCTGACTTAGCCGAGAAGCGTGCTGGTACTCGCCCTGAAGAAATAGGTGAAGCTCAAGCTAGAGTTGCAACATCTCAAGCTAATGTAGAGCAAGCCCAGGCAAGGTTAAATCGAGCAAAAGAAGAACTCCAACGGCATGAATTTTTAGCACAACAGGGAGCTATTTCCCTAAATACTTTAGGCGAATTTTCTAGTAAAGAACGTGAGGCCAAAGCTAACCTAGAAGCACAGTTAGCCCAGTTAAAAGAACAACAACAGACTCTAGAAAAACTACGTAACGGCATCCGCCAAGAACAAATTGCTGCCTCTGAAGCTGAAGTTGCTCAAGCACAAGCACAATTACTCTCTTACCAAACCCAATTGGAAGATAATCTGATTCGCGCTCCTTTTGCTGGGACAATTACACGTAAATTTGCCTCTGAAGGTGATTTCGTCACCCCAACGACTTCTGCTTCCTCTAGCGACGGTGCGACATCTGCTTCCATTGCTGAACTTTCTAGTGGTTTGGAAGTAGAAGCCAAAATTCCAGAAGCGAGTATTGCCCGCATTCATACAGGACAGCAGGTAGAAATTCGTTCAGATGCCTATCCCAATCAAACTTTTCAAGGAAGTGTCCGTCTCGTTGCACCTAGAGCTACACAGGACAACTCTGGAAACTCATCAAGTGGAGGTGTTACTTCCTTCCGAGTCAAAGTGGCACTAAAAACGGGTGAAGAACTGCTCAAGTCCGGCATGAATGTGAATTTGAACTTTATCAGCGATAAAATCTCTGATGCCTTAGTTGTACCTCTAGCAGCAATTGTCACGCAAAAAGACGGACAAACTGGGGTGTGGATGCTGGATGAAAACAACAAAGCTCAACTTAGAACAGTCACTACTGGTTCAGTTCGTGGTAATCAAATTCAGATTCTCAAAGGATTGACTAAGGGAGAGCGAATCTTGCTTAGTCCACCGCCAGATCAAGCTATCCCTGGTGTTGACACGATGGAATAAAAATCACTATTTATCTTTTTAACATGGACATATTTGAAAGCGTCAAAATCGCAGTTACTACTCTAACTGCTAATAAGCTTCGTAGTAGTCTGACAATGCTGGGAATCGCTATTGGTAATGCAGCTGTGATTGCTTTAGTTGGTATCGGACAAGGCGCACAAAATTATACTTCCGAACAGCTAGAGTCTTATGGAGCAAATAGTTTATTCGTTTATCTCAGCCTTGAAGATACTGAAGGCTCGATGAGTGAAATACCTCAGTTAGTATTGTCAGATGCGGAGGCGATCGCTACTACTGCACCTGCTGTCAAGGCAGTAGCTCCTCAAATCGGCTCCCAATTTTCAATCTCTTACCTCAACCGCAATACAAAGAGCAGTGTTACAGGGACAACTCCAGGATTTCTTTATGTCCGTAACATGGCTGTTGCTCAAGGACGGTTTTTTAATTCTTCTGAACAGCAACAGAATGTGCAAGTGGTGACTTTAGGATCAGAGTTAGCCCGAAAACTATTTGGCAGCGAAGATCCGCTCGGTAAAGAAGTAAAAATCAGTAATGCAAGCTTTCTAGTAATTGGAGTAATGAAAGCCAAAGGTGCGGGTGCCGGACAAAATTTCGATGATGCTGCTTATGTGCCCATCACCACAATGGCCGATCAATTGACCGGAAGGCGATCGCCCTACGGTATTCCCATTGATAGTATGCAGGTATCTGCAAAAGATAAACAGAGTATCCGTGCCGCCGCATTTCAAATTACTAATATTCTGACCCAATTGCGTGGTAAACAAGACATCTCTGTTAGCTCTGATAAATCTTTTAACGATCTGATCAACCAAGTTACTCAAGCATTGTCTTTGACGTTGGCAGCGATCGCCAGCATTTCGCTAGTAGTAGGCGGCATTGGGATCATGAATATTATGCTGGTTTCCGTAACTGAGCGCACCCAGGAAATTGGCTTACGCAAGGCAGTTGGAGCAACTCAGTCAGCTATTCTCATGCAATTCTTGATTGAGGCAATCATTTTATCGGTGGCAGGCGGTCTAATTGGCATTGGTGTGGGTATTAGTGGCACCACAATTGTAGGAATTTTTACCCCTTTAAAACCCAGCGTACCAGTAGGAGCGATCACCTTGGCTGTCAGTGTCTCTGGTGGCATTGGTCTAATTTTTGGTGTTGTTCCGGCTCGTAGAGCGGCTCAACTTGATCCCATTGTTGCCCTCAGAACTGCTTAAAATGACAAATTCATTTCCTACTCCCGACTCTAGACTCCCGAATTCCTCTCACAAGCCAGTTAGCATTAGATTAGAAAACATTTCTAAAGTTTATGGTTTTGGAGAAACAGAAGTCCGAGCATTGTCAGATGTCAATTTAATCGTGGAAAAAGGCGAGTATTGCGCCATTATGGGAACCTCTGGTTCTGGCAAATCCACAGCCATGAATATTATCGGTTGTCTTGACCGACCTACTAAAGGAAGCTATTACCTAGATAATCTAGATGTAGCCCAGTTAGGTGATGCAGAATTAGCCCACATTCGTAATCTGAAAATTGGGTTTGTCTTCCAACAATTCCACCTTCTACCCCAGCTAAGTGCGCTAGAAAATGTCATGCTGCCAATGGTTTATGCTGGTGTCCCAGTGGCTGAACGTTGCGATCGCGCACTTGTTGCTTTAAAACGAATAGGGTTAGAAAATCGGCTCAACAATAGACCGAATCAACTTTCAGGAGGACAACAACAACGGGTGGCGATCGCACGGGCGATTGTTAACCAACCAGTTTTACTCCTAGCAGATGAACCCACTGGCGCACTTGATTCTCACACAACTCAAGAGGTGCTACAGATTTTTGGAGAATTAAATGATAGTGGCATCACAGTTGTTATGGTAACGCATGAGCCAGATGTAGCCAGACAAACAGGGCGTATTATTTGGTTCCGAGATGGTCGAGTTGCCCACTTCCATCTCACTCCATCTGATATCGGTCAAGTTACCGTATATTGAAACCGATTGGTGAATAGTCTTCTTTTTTCAATGGTTCTATTAGCTTTTTTTTCTGTCTAGCAGAAAGTCCCATTTCCTTGAGCAGCATATTGATGTAAGCTGCACTAACCATAATGCCAAATTCTTTTTCCAAATGTTTTGCCAGCCATTGCCCTGTCCAACGTTGAAATGAATAGCCATATTCCCTTGGACTATGACTCACCAGTTCTTGTAAACGAACGAGATATTGCTCACTCACACTCTTGGGGCGACCAATTGGGCAATCATCCCAACAGTGAGCCGTTCCTGCCTTTGCCATAGCAATCCAATGGCGTGCAGTCTCTTGAGAACATCCCAAAGCTTTGCAGATTTGTGTCTGAGATTGACCTGTATCTGCCAGCAGCATAATTTCGATACGACGGCGATATTCTGGACGT
>JBGTMK010000182.1:0-1904 GCA_041743605.1 Nostoc sp. | reverse complement strand
ATTGACCTGAGTGGTGATCGCCGATTGAATTTTGTCAATAAAAGCTATAAACTCTGGATGAGAAAAATATCGAGCGATCCGGCATACAGATTGGCTATACTTAACACCTGTTTCTAGAAAAGAAATGGATAGGAAATTCTCTGGGTTGCTCGGTACGCTAACTAAAGGAGGGTTTTCAATTTGCGATCGTTCCCTGACAATTCTAAGAACCTTCTCAAATGCTTCGGATTGAGGGGGATCACTACTGTCCAGCCCACCTATAACCGATACTCGAAATCTACCAATACTGAAATTACCTTGTAGCTCTCAATACCGTTGCCAAATTAAGAGTGTTCAACGCCCGTAGAAACGGGATGAATGCGTCCTAAAGAAGTAAGCTTGGCAAAAATCTGGTTTAATAAAATAGGCTCAGGGATTTCGGGAAGCATTTTTAACATTTCACGGACATATCGAAAACCACGATAGTGAGCTTTAAGATCAATAATGCCGGAGCCAGGATTAAGGAGACGGAAATCAGATAGAAGATGATGGGATAAGTTGACCATAAAGAATGCTAGATTAGCAGCATTAGTCACCGCAGTTTGGCTCAGATTCATAAAATCCTCCAATCCCCAAAACTGCTTGGCATCTCGAAAGTTAAACTCAATTTGAAAGCGCAGCTTATAATAGTCAATTATTTTTTCAAATGATAGCTCTAGGTCGCTAGAAAACAGAATCACATGGCTACGAGTATTAGTTTTAAGATTGGTTTTGACCAAAATAACTATATTCAGTGCTTGGGCAAATTCCTTGTGGAGTAAAGTAGCTTGATAAATATCAGTTTTGATATCGTCTTCAATAGTACTTTTACACAAATATGCGTCAGGTATATTACAATAATCCAGCTTATCGCCGTATTTACGACGGGAGCGACGATTTGGGTCAGGGTTTTGATAAGGTATATATAATGCCGAATCATGGCGCAACTTGGAAATTATGTGCAAATTAACTTGTCGAGCCATCTGCAAGGCATTATTGTTGCCAAAGTGACCATCTAAGACTAAGTAAGTTAGAGGGATAAAGTTAGCTATTAAGTTGACTAACTCATTAATCATTTTCTTAATTCTGAGTAATTCAGATGTGAAAATTACTTCTGTTTTCTTTTTGTTTTTACTCCCTTTTGGTCGTCCACGTCCACGTTTTTCTTTGGTTTTGATTTCTGGATTTGGCGATACACTAGTTTTTTCCACATCGCTCTTGATTACCTGTTCTATTTGAATCGGAAACGAGTGTCTTCGCTCGACACTGACTAATGATAATGTAAAAAAAGATAGTCCTGATATTGGTTTACTTATTAAGCTGGAAAAGAACCTATCCAACCCATAAGTTTGTTTCCCTGATTTGCTGACTACAACTTCATCTCCTGCAAGCAAATATATCTCATTCGCACGAAACAAATGCTTACGAAAAAATAGCCAAAACAATGTCGCCCAAGGTATTACTGTATGAAAGAACCTTAACATCGTCCGATAACTACCACCAGTCCCTGTCCAACGAGAAATCCCCAACATGGTGACTCGGCCGCTCATTGCTAACATAGCCAGGATTATCTGGTTTAATTGCCGCATCGTTGTAGCGTTTATCTGCGGCAAGAGGCACTGTAACAGTGATAGGATGTCGGACATGGGCTAATTGTGGTTTTGAGTTGTCGTTGTGAGAGACAATAACTCTACTACATCAGCCCTCTCTCTTCATCCTCTTATTTTGGCTAAGGTATTGTTTATTGATCGTAATTTTCTGTGCAATAGCATCTCTCTTATCTGGCTTTGTCGGAGGAATTATCAGCTTATACGTCACGATCGAACAACCGGCTTCTCAATCCGTTCGAGTCACAGTACTTATCATTATTTCAGTCATTGCGATCG
>JBGTMK010000181.1:0-3943 GCA_041743605.1 Nostoc sp. | reverse complement strand
TGATTGGGTGTTGTTCACCCGCCAGGGATTGTAAATCCCTGACTAATTGCTCAAGTCTACTGAAGTAGACTGAAAATTTTTGCGCTATGAAGTCCTCTTCAGAGGACTTTAGCTATGAGACAGGGATTTACAATCCCTGGCGGACGTGCTGGCGGAGGTGCGGTTTCGCGTTAAGTTGACACCAGTGGCGTCTCGCCCGCCCCAAGCCTTGGGCGGACAAGATGTCCACCCCACAAGATTGGATAATTTATTTGTTGGAAGTCCTCAACTAACAAATATATCTAACCATTCCTGAATTTACAGGGGTGAGCGTGTAGTAAAATTTGCTCACCTCCGTAAAATGGAACATGGCTTTAGACTTCTCCGGTCAAAATCTTCGAGGACGCAACTTCAAAGGACAAGACCTTGCGGGTGCAAACTTTAGCTATGCCGACATTCGAGGGGCAAACTTCACCAACGCCAACCTGACAGGTGCGAACTTCAGCCACGCTAAAGGTGGACTGCAACGACGTTGGGCAATTAGTGCAGTATTAGTAATAGCCTTATTGGTTTTATCCGCACTATCAAAATCTGTCATTGTAGCTTTACTAATAGCTACACTGGTATTTATCAGTGTAGCTAGGGTTGCTTCTAGATATAACTGGGCTGTTGCTCTGACTGCAAATCTGGTTTTAACTATAGCTGGTTTTATAGCTTTCGTTTTAGCTTTGATTATCTCAGCAATTGTAACTGGCTCTATATCTATATTGTTTGATGTTGTTTTTGCTGGTGCTGTGCCAGTTGTTTTAGCGTTTTTGGGGTTTATATACTTAGCTATAGTTGGCTCTAGAGGCGCAATTATATCTACAGCTAGAGCTAATATTGAAGCCGGTATTGTACCTTTTTTCATAGCAATAGCTGACGAGTGTTTAAAAACTGCTATTACTAACACAGGTGGTACAAGTTTTGGCAAAGCCGATCTAACAAATGCTAATTTTACCGCAGCGACGCTGAAAAACACTAATTTTAGATATGCTAATGTAACTAATACTTGCTGGTTTCAAGCTAAAAAGCTCGATCGTGCTCGTGTTAGTGCAACTTATCTTGAAAAATCACAAGTACGCAAGCTAGTAATTACAGGACAAGGACAGAACAAAAACTTTGAGCGTCAAAACCTGCGAGGTATCAACTTAAAAAAAGCTAACCTAGCAGATGCCAGTTTTATCGGCGCTGACCTCAGTGAAGCAAACTTGCAAGATGCCGATTTGTCAAGAGCAAAGCTGAAGCAAACGCAACTAGACGGCACAGATTTAACAGGTGCAACTCTCACAGGCGCGTACATCGAAGATTGGGGCATTACAAATACAACTAAATTGCATGGGGTGAGGTGTGAATATGTCTTTATGCGCTTACCCACCAAAGAAGACCCCGACCCCCTTCGCAAACCTGATAATAAACAAGAGATATTTGCAGACGGCGACTTTGCCGACTTTATCAAGCCAATTTTTGATACCCTCGATCTGTACCACAATCAAGGCGTTGACCCTCGTGCTGTTGCCATAGCCTTCAAAAACCTTGCCGAAAACCATCCCGAAGCCGAGTTAGAAATCGTGGCAATGGAGAAGCGCGGCGATGATAAAATCTTGCTCAGAGCTAGAACCGCCGCAGGTAGCGATAAATCTCAACTGAGTGCAGAATATTTTGATGATTATAATCAACTCAAAGCTTTATCGCAGAGTCAGCAATTATTACTTGTAGAAAAAGATCAGCGCATTATTAGTTTAGAAAATATGGTAGATACTGCTCTCCAGCAGCCGAAATTTTATACTCAAGGAGATACAAATATGTCAGATATCAGCGGCATCAATATTGAAGGTAGCAGTAATGTTAGCGGTATCGCTGGCAATAATTCTATTGCTAATCTAGGAACCATTAGCGGTAACGTGAGTATTGCCCTCAATCAGTTACCTGATGCAACCGATGCCGAGAAACCAGGAATCAAAGAATTATTGTCGCAGTTGCAAGATGCAATCATCCAATCCACATATTTGTCAGAAGAAGACAAAACTGAAGCGCTAGAACAGGTGAACAGTTTGGCAGAAGCGGGGAAAAATCCTCAAGAATCCACCAAGCAGAAGACTGCAAAGACAGCTATCACCATGTTGAAAGGGATATTTACAGGCTTACCTGCTGTTGCTTCTCTGGTTGAAGCGACTAATAAATTATTACCTGCGATCGCAAAATTATTCGGTTTGGGATAATTTATCAAGCCAATACCAATTCAATTAATGATTGCAACACATCCTTGGGTAAAGACGCGATGAATCGAAGACGCGATTCATCGCGTCTCTACAAATAGTCTATTTGTCGCATTCTTTTTTCAAATTGGTATTACTTATGAATAATCTTATGAATTTGGTTCGCTTCCTCTAATATTTTTTCAACTCCAGAAGAAGTAATACCTTTGACGTAGTTAATTTTGATTTCTTCTAGCATATCGATCAGTAAAGATTGAAATTCCTGAATGTTATGCTTTTTCTGTAACTCCATCTCTAACACATCACGAAAGTTTGTAATTAAACGAGAGGTAAGTTGTGTTGCAACTGGGTCTGATAAAGCTTTAGTTAGGTTATTATAAGTTGATTGAGATAAATCACGAGCCAGCTTTTCTGTTAGTTGATTCGGTAGGTGATTTAGACCAGGTATATTTTCTATTTGTTGGTAAATGATCGATTGATTGAGAGTGGTTGCAATACTGTGATGCACCAAGGCTTCTATGTCAGGCTGGATTTGAGGTAAAACATCGTAGATACTGACATTGACTAAACGAGTTGCAATCTCTTTTACTTCGTTTGTTCCATTAACTTGAACGTAGGGTTTGCGTGTTTCAGGATGAAATAACCAGCGTGCTAATTCACCTTGACGAATTGTATCTTGCATCTGATCAATCACTTGAATACCTACCATCTCCGTGATTTCTTCAGCAAAACTCACTGCAAAGTCGTGGTTAAGTTGCGATCGCAAAGGCTCAAGATTTAGTAAATTGGCTTGATAAAGACGAATAGTGACGGGAATTATCCGTAGCCAACGCCAAAAGGGAAGCAACAAAAATATATCGTACCATCGCCGTAGTATCGCTTCTAACCAGCTTAACGAGCGATCGCGGCGACTGATATAAAAAGTACGTGCCAGAAAATCTAAAGCAAAAATAATTACAAATGGTAAGTCAATCAACCAGAAACTATTGACAAAGTTGCCAAATCTGCCAATATCACGATAGTAATTACTTTGAATGAAAGGTCTAATTTGAAAATCAAAAAAGCTAATTTCTGATTGCCAACCCTGTTTTGACAAATAAGTTTGGCTCCAAAATGTAGTAAATGCTTCTCTAGCAGATTCTTCATTTGTACGTAAACGCATTTCATTTTTGATTTTCGCTAAAGTAGCACTTTTATTAGCTTCATCAAAAGAATTATCCTCAATCATGCGGTTACTAAGTAAACGTAATTCCTCAAGTAAACTTTCTACTTGAGGTGATGGCAAACCAGTTTGCAAAACCTGTGTTTCTAATTCTGTCACTTTATTCAGGTAATTTTGCGTTTCTGGGTGGGGTTGAATGCCCTTAATTGGGTCATATCTTTGAGTTAAACTTGGCAACAATTGCAGATAAAAATCACGCAAAGGTATGTAGGTCATATCAAAAAAGACCAAACATAAGTTCAGCAATGCGAGGATGGCAATTATTCTTTCAAGCCAACGGTTGCGATAAACAGGAGATTTATTGTTCTCTATTTTGGATGTCATTAATTAAAACATTACTTACTAAATATCAAAACTAATCAATTATAAAGGTATGGGTAATCAACCCCAGGGCTATTTCGTTCTAGACATAAACCGCCCAGAACTAAAGTTCCGGGCTAATAGCCCAAGTCCACTAAAGTGGACTAAAAGCCTTTCTTAGTCC
>JBGTMK010000180.1:0-3716 GCA_041743605.1 Nostoc sp. | reverse complement strand
AGTGACGGAACGTTCTACTCGTCTGTGAGTGGTGCGTCAGAGGAGGCAGTTAAACAATATATTGCAACTCAGAAGCAACGCGGATAGTGTTAAATTAGGGGGCATTGAACCCCCTAATTTAACCGTGCTTACATCCCCCCCGACAAGCTGACGGGGTTTTACGCACGATCAATAAAAAAACATACCAGTTGCCCTATTCTGAATGGTATCGTGAATCCATAAGTTATTCTCATTAGAACAAACTAGCTGGTATGTCTTCTAACGATTTGCGCTCACTGCATTACACTATCCCTGTTGAGAAAATTCGCTACGATGAACGGGGTCTGGTGCCTGCAATTGTCCAAGACTATCTGGATGGTACTGTCCTGATGATGGCGTGGATGAATCAGGAGTCGTTACAAAAAACTTTGGAAACTGAAGAAACTTGGTTTTGGAGCCGTTCTCGGCAAGAGTTGTGGCACAAGGGGGCGACTTCGGGACATCTTCAAAAGGTGCAGAGTATCCGTTATGACTGTGATAGTGATGCGTTGCTCATTGGGGTAGAGCAATTAGGAGATGTTGCTTGTCATACTGGAGAGCGCAGTTGTTTCCACCAAATAGAAGGGAAAATTGCTGCACCACCAGGGGATACATTGTCGCAATTGTTTCAAATAATATGCGATCGCCGCGATAATCCGACAGAAAGCTCTTATACCTGTAAACTATTTGCAGGTGGCGATAACAAAATTTTGAAAAAGATTGGTGAGGAAACCGCTGAGGTGGTAATGGCCTTTAAAGATGATGAAGCAGATGCGATCGCAGGTGAAGTGGCTGATTTGCTATATCATACTTTGGTTGCCCTAGCTCACCATCAAGTTGATTTAAAATCGGTGTATCGCAAGTTGCAAGAACGTCGCCAATAAAGAATATAGGCAAATGGTAATAAAATAAGCAAGCAGGGAAAGTAGATTAAAAACTTGATTCCCCAAGTTTGTCATGTTTAAACAGGCGTTCCCTTTATTATTGGCGATAACACAATACCGTTCAGTTAAGGTTACTGGTGTAGATAATTTGTCTTTGAAGACGCGATGAATCGCCGTCTCTACAAGTGTTTTGGGCTATAACAGGTTAACTTAACCGTGTGCCTACAGGTTGAACCTCTCTGGCTAAACCAATATGTGCCAATGACAATGAGATTTGGTTAAACTTTACTCCAGCCAAAGCCCACTGAAGTTCAAGTGTCCCCACCCAGAAACGCGCCCGGTCGATGACATCTGGTAACATCGGATAGTCGCTTTCCATACGCCGCACAATACTTTCTCCGTAATTACCGAGTTGCACTGCAATATCACAAGCTGCATCTCCCAAACCAGCCGTACCAAAATCAATCAGACCGCTAATGCTTTCTGAAATCGGATCAAATAGAATGTGATACACTGGCTTGTCGCCATCTATCAGTACGGGTGTGTAGCTGAGGTCAAGTTCACCTGTAATTACGGGCGCAAAATGTTCATGTATCCAAGTTTGCTGATGACGCCATAAGTGAGGAAAGAGAGTTTCCTGAACTTGCTCATACAATTGCAACCAATCTTCACGCGAACGTTCTGCATCAGATGAAGATACCCCAGCATTAACTAAAACTTTATTTGGGATGCTGTGCAATTGCTGATGAAATCTGGCTAGTTGGGAGATTATACGCACTTGTGATGTTTCACTCAGCTTCAGCAAGGTGTTACGAGATAGCGGTTCACCTTTAATAAATCTGTAGCTAGCAAAGCCTTCTTCCAGATGTTCAAAGTGCGGAACTCGCAGTTCAACATAATTTTGCACCACTTCTAACACCTTAGCTTCATGGGAAAGTACCTGTTTTCCCCAGTCATCTTTGGCAAAGCGACATACTAGTTCGTGATTAACAATAACTACATCGTTAACCATCCCATCTTGATTAAAGTCAAGATGCTCAAGAGAGATATTGGGATAGACAGCACGAATTTTTTCGAGATACGAGGAAGGAATATTCACAGTAGATTATGACGCAATTACAACAAACAAAAAATCAAAATTTATCGGACTTTTAGCCGATCGCAGCGACTTATAATGATTTGGCTGTTTGTTGTATCAACGTACCACTGTATTTCACTCCCTAAAAAATCGCTAAACATAAGCATAGTAACATTTTGGTGATTAATCAGCCAAAATTCGATTGAGATACTGTAAAATTACCACAGCGATCGCTACACTCAAGATGAAGCCTAGCCAGTAACTATTGGTAATAATTTGTGGTTGATCTAATGCCCATCCACCCAAGGGATGACCAATAAAAGAGCCAACAGCCCAACACAAAGCGTTGATGGAAAAATAGACGCCGCGTTGATTTTCCGGGGCTAACTCAGTCACTAAAGAAGCAGAAGATGGAGTATAGGAGACAATCGCCACAGCAAATACTCCTAATGCCAAAATTACCCAAACTAGATGATGAGATGGGGCTGTACCACTTACCCAAATCAGTCCAAAACCAATTGCCCAGAAAATGGCAGAAACAGTAAGTGCAAGTGTGTGAGAGCAGCGTTTTAAGATGCTGGTGACAGGTAACTGACAAACGATGGCAAACACTAGATGCCAAGCAAATAGTCCGCTAATGGTAGTTTCAGTAAATCCCGTGGCAGTACTTTCTACAAGAACAAAGTTTTTGAAGTAAAGCGGCAGGGTGCTGTGGATTTGAGAAATATAGATTGTAAAAAATATATTAACTGCTATGTAGACTAGGAAACGGCGATCGCTTAATACTGCCATCCAAGAAGCAAAATGTTCTGTCTTTTCAGATTCCTCTATCTGCTGTTGTTCCGTTTCAATAATTCCTACATAGACAACTCCAAAAAACACCAGAAAAGAGATGGCATCAATGACAAATAGCCAGCGATAACTCCCAATTATCGCGATCAAAAATCCAGCAAGCACAATTCCGATCGCTAACCCCAGATTATCAGCTAGTCTGGCGATCGCAAAAGTTTCCCGGCGATTGTCAATTTGGCTGGCGTCAGCAACCACAGCTTCAGCCGCCGGCCAATAGAAACCTATCCCTAAACCGCTAATCAAGCTACCGATTACCAAAGTAGTGAAATTATTAGTTGTAGCTAAAACGAGAGAAGCAATTGCTGAAATCGCCGTCGCTAGCAACAAAGTGCGGCGGCGTCCCCAGTGTTCAGAATCAGCCAAAAAACCACCCGCAATCCGCCCTACAACGCCGGAAATCGAGGCGCTACCCAAGGCTACCCCCACACTGGTTGCAGATAAACCAAGTTGATTGACAAAAAAGATGGGGGCATAAAACAGGGTACAGCCGGTGCCAACTTCCGAGAGAAATCTACCAATTGCGAAAATCCATACCTGGGGATGTATCGAAGGCAGCCACGATGACAACTGAAATTGAGAAGCTAATTTCATGAGCTTAAATGTCATAGTTTGGTGACATTTTTGTAATTCTTATCATTGGCTACAATTTTCCTCACTGATTCCACAGGGTTTCCACAGGGATTTTAACAGTTTTCCACAGGTGCTATACGAGCCAATAAGCTTCTTGCCGTCTGACTGGGGATTGTTAATTAACAGCAGCAAGGAACATCAAGGACTGAGTTTTTGTAAAGTAAAGTAACGAAAAATAGGCTTAAAGGCTGATTGTTTCGTTCGTATTTATTTTTTATACAATCGTTTTTAACATTTCGCAGCATTGACAAACC
>JBGTMK010000179.1:0-4490 GCA_041743605.1 Nostoc sp. | reverse complement strand
AAAAGTCAGGTGTAGATTTTGGGTATATTTAATTGGCTATTTTCATTGATTTCAAAGGCATTAATGTAATCTTGTCGCGGTGCGATCGCATCATCAGGAATCGAATTCCCATCGTTCAATTTCCGCCGCCGTGATTTTTTGCCGGGAACTTTGAAAGATATCTTGCTACTTTGTGGCAAACTGAAAAATCGCTGAACATCACCATTTTTACCCATTAATAATCACCCCCAGTTGCAGTTACAATCACCCCAGCCGTAGCAGTTCCCAATGCAGCATACAAAGCATAATCAGGAGGGAGCCGCAAGCCTCGATTAGGAGTAGCAGGAGTAAGGGAAGCTGGAGAAAGAATTCTCGGAAGTTGCACTTCAATGGGGTAGCCTGCGATCGCACT
Source organism: Nostoc sp. (assembly GCA_041743605.1). Taxonomy (GTDB): domain Bacteria; phylum Cyanobacteriota; class Cyanobacteriia; order Cyanobacteriales; family Nostocaceae; genus Nostoc. Next base: position 4,099 of record JBGTMK010000179.1, on the reverse strand, counting down.
TGCATTGCCGCTCCCAGAAACAGCCGTAAGCGTTGTTTCAACAGGCAAAAGATTATAGTCTGTACTGTTAGAAGCTTTGAGAAAAATTCTCAGCGAGGAAGCGGCAATATCCCCCAGTGGATAAACCTGGATAGATTCAATCAGCGACCCGTTACTACCGGCTACTCCCAGCAGCTTTGGTACAGCAGCCCCAGGTGAGCGATTGACTACCTCATTGGTAAGCACAATCAGCCACAAGAGAGATGACTTAATAAAATTGGGTTGCGTGTTGACTGCCATTTATGCAAAGTTACTGCTAAAGAAAATGCGGTCTGAGATACAAGTGTCAGCAGGCCCGGGGACTGCCATAATGAATTCCGCCCCAGTCCGAGCAAAGCGATAGCGGAGGTTTTCTTCCCGGCGGTAATTGGGAACCCAGAGGGGATGGGCTGCAAGCAAGTCGGTTTCTTTGAGATAGTTCTCCCACCAGGTGCGGGAATCTCTAGCTGACTCCCGCAGGATGGAACGGTTAATATCCCCGGCGTAAAGTTCCTTGGTGTGAAATCGGCTTGTATCTCCCAAGATTTCAGTTGCTTCAAAAGCGCGATCGCACCGCTCCAAAATCTCCTGAGTGCGCCGTACTTCATAGTCATCCTGAAGAAGGTTCATTGCTTCTTCCAACCGAGCGGGAACACCAGCGCCGAAACCTAAATGAAACCGACACCGAGATTTGTCAAGTTCAGAAAGGGCTGGCATGACTAAAACTCAACGTGAGGTAACACACCTTCCCAGTTGACATTCAAATCAGCATTGAGGGTTTTGAGTTGCTCAACACCGAGGTAGCCGCCCTCTGGCTTGCGATCGATGATTTTTTTAGCAGCCAGTTGCCCCAAACCCCGCAGCGCTTTGCCTAGAGTAGAGCCAGAAACCTGATTGATATTGATTTTTTCAATAGCGTCTCCCTCTTTCCCGCCGTCGAGAACTTCAAATGATCGCGGCTTGATTAAATCAACACCCTCAACTTTGGAAGCATTGATGGTGTTGCCGCCGTCTTTGCATTGGTAATGGGTAGAGAATTCGCAGCTAATTAGCACCTCTCTCCCTAATCCCTTGTGAAAAGCGTTTTCGCCTACTTTTAATGCCATGAAATTTTCCCACCTCCTTAGTAAGTACTGGGATAACCTAGTTGTTCGTTGCGGGAAGGATCGGCAGCCAACAGGTAACAAACATCCACAATTACTCGTTGTGTACCCGTTGCCACCCTTACCCCTGTTCCCGCAGCTGTGTTACCAGCATTAGAGCAGAGGAGTTTGTATTGAGTCGCGCCCCCCAAGGTTGCCAGTGCTGCATCATAGGGAGTTGCAGCAGCTTTGGCACTACTGTTAGCCGCGATCACACTACTTGCTACTGTCAAAACCGGGGCTGTATCAGTGTGAACTGTACCCACCTTGAGTTTTTCTCCAGTCGTCCCAATAAGCGCCACATCTTTGGGAGTGCGGAAATCGAGGTAATACACCTGTGCCCCACTAGGAACAATCAGCAAAGTATCGTCAACATCTCGTTTGTGGCTAGGAACCTTTAGGTCTATGGAAGTTTGCAGGGTGGTTGTGATTAAGGCATACCCCAAAGCATGATAGGCATGAATCTTGGGGTAAAATTCTAAACGTTCTCCCTCAAACCATCTAAGGATATTCGCTTGATTAGCTGGAAATAATGGTTGGCTCACTGCTTAATCTCCATAAGTTCTAGCAACCGTGACAAAGCGTTCATTGGTCAGTGCCCAACCGCCATACATCGCCCAGATAGCAATCAAGAAACGTTGGTAGTCGTCTGAGTTATTGAGTCGAACCGAAACAGGTACTTCGGTGGCGATCGCTTCACCGACTGATTGCTGACCCATAAAAATGCCCAGATATCCGGTGCGGTTAGCCGCTCCTGTGGGGTGCAATGTGGCGTTGGTCGATGCGGTGTAGTTCAAGTTCACCGTCGCCGTGGGCATATTGTTGCTCTCGAAGAATCGCACACCCTCAAATACAAACCCTGTAGGCATTGCATCCCCAAGGAATGTTGCTTGCCCATACTGCGAACCACCAAAAATCAATTGGTTCGGGCCAGAAACATAGCCCTGACTTGGCGGCGGCATTTGGGGAGCCGAGAATGGCGTAATCCCTGGTTGCAAATAGTTGACGGGTGTGAAGTTGGGATACTGCGCTACTGCTCGAAAATCAGCATCTTGCCGCAAATGCTTGATGAATCTGGGGGATGCAAGACAGTAGTAATAACCATCGCTGTAGGTAGATACATAGAATGCGGATTTTGAGTGCTAGTAGTTGAATGGATGCTGCCGTAGTTCCCTTGGGGATTGCTAATAGATTCTGGATGCGATAGGTCTGAACTCAAAACCCCAAGGTAAGCTCCATCAGATGCAATTACTACCATTTGTCCATCTAGCGCGATATAAGATTTCACACTTTGAATAATGTCTTGACCGTTCATAAGTCACTCGGTTAACTTATTCCAACCATAGAAGCGGTGTTTAAGGTTTTACCATTGGGGTTTTACTGGGTAAGTGTGAAATTTTCCCAAGGGATTACGAGCGCTGCGATCGCATTACTGAACTACCCATGTAATAGATTGGTGGAGTTGGCAATACTCCATAGGTAATTCGTAATCGGGAATGAAGGAGTGCGATCGCATCTCTCTGGGAATTTTTCTCGGTACAAAAAGGACTTTAAAAACCGCCTTCGTTTGTTTTGGCGGGTTCTCTCTGGTATGGAGTGCGATCGCAATTAATTCGTAATTCGTAATTCGTAATTCGTAGTTGAAGAAGTGCGATCGCTGTTCTCTGGGAAATCTTCTCAGTCAAAAAAGGACTTTTAAATTTCAATCCCTAATAGGGATTCAGCCTAGATTCAGCCCCCTGTTCATTTTATCAAGGGAATGCCACCCATAGCGGCTACAGAATTTTTCCATGTTTCAATCCCTAATAGGGATTAGGGCGTGCGATCGCAGAGGAGGCAGGGGGCAGGGGGAGAGGTGCGATCGCAGTCACGCTACAGATTCCTCTACACCAAAGCCGCCGCTTTCCGTTTACTCCCTTTCGCAATCAAGATTGAAGCAGTCCGCGAATTCAAAAATTGCATCCAAGTGACTTACACGGTTAAAGGCGGTCGTCGGTGCTCCACCTTCCTGAGCAAGAAAGCGTTTCTGGTTGACCACAAGGCAATCCGCGCCCAAGGTTCAACTCAGGTAGAAGTGGTAGAGGTTCACGGTGGTGCGTACATTATCAAATCCAAAGCTAACCACTACACGGTTCGTCCTGGGGAGTTTGACCCGCGCGATCGCTGTGAGTGCGGTGACTGCCACTGGAGGGGCGCGAAATGTAAACACCAAATCGCCGTAGAGCAATTCCGAGCCGAGCGGCAAGTCCGAGCAGCTTAAGGGAAGGGGGATTTAACCCCCCATTCCCAATTCAAAACATAGGCTCCAGCAACAAGAGCCATCCAGGTAGTCTAAACAACACTACGTAAAAGCCGCCCTGGATGAGAACGTCTACAAAGAGCCATTGAATCTTCGTTATTTCTGATGAGAATATAGAAGAGGGGTGATGATTTGCAACCGACAATCGAACAGTTAAAAGAGCTTTATCGAGTCAGCATAGAGCTAACAAGTATGTACGCGCCAATTTATCTAGTGCGACTAGATGAACGAACGAGTAACGTCATCTTATTAGCAGGCGAAGAAATAGAAGTTTACATTCAACCAGATGGAGAGGTGACAATTGCATGACCAAACCAAGTTTTGCAGCCATGTCCGACCAAGAGCTAAAAGCTTACGTGCTGGCAAATAGAGACGATCAAGAAGCGTTTCAAGCCTATTGTGACAGGCTTTATGCTAAACCCGGCATCAAAGTTACTTCTATGGAGCAACTTGAGCAATTGATCCGCGAAAAAACAACCCCACGACTAAGCGAGTAACATTCACCAAATTATTGACATACAGTATACCGCCCAAGGGGGCGGTTTTTTATTTGGTTCCCATTGACAGAATTTTACCGAAAAAATGAATGGTGGTTTTAGAGTTACCCAAAATTAGCTCACTGTCTGAACTGGCTCCCCTG
>JBGTMK010000178.1:0-6058 GCA_041743605.1 Nostoc sp. | reverse complement strand
ATATTCAATGATTTATTGAAAATAAAAAGTGCGCCATTATAATTGATGACGCAATTTTATTTTTAATAAAATTATGATTATGCGTGGTAAAGGATAATATTTATTGCGTCTTGAGTGCTAATTTGATATTGTGTAGCAAGTTTATTCATATTGGCTTCACCATTTGCATGAGCTTTGACAATTGCGCGAATAATATTTGGTGAAACATTTATCTCACAATTTGTAACAACTGGTTTGGGTAAAGTTTGAGAAATGAACAATTCTTTTCTTCTTAAGAAATGTATTTGACGGTAATGCTCTTTTCTAGGTATCCATTGACAATTTCCGGGAGCAAAGTCACTCTCTAGATCAATACGTGCTATGACTGTTCCTTCGGGTGCTACTCCCATATCTTTTAAGAACTGGGTAAAGTTATCGCGCCAGGATGCATCAACTTCAATTCCGCACCCGCCATGATACTTGTACTGATGGTGGTTCTTGTTATAGCAGATGCGCTTGATGTGTAACCAGGAGTTATACTCGTGGCTTTTGCAGTGTCCGTGGACAGTTTTATCGCTCTTGAGGGTTTCGCGCTGCAAGCATCCGCAGCTTTGTGTAAGCCCTCTTTTTAAGCTATTTTTACTGATATACTTTTGGGTTCCGCAGCTGCATAAGGTAAGGAGTAGTAGTTCACCCCTTTTCCCCTTAACTTCTACATCGGATATAACTTTTAGTCTCCCGAAGTTTGCCCCAACTGGGATGGATTCTTTTCTTTTTTTACAACCACAATTAGTTGATCGACCATTAGTGAGGGTGTGACTGTAGACAAGTTTTTGGGTTCCACAATCACACTGGCATAATACTTGCTTTCCTTGTTTATTTAGTACAATCCAACTACCGAATTTTTCACTTATATTAATTACTCGTTTTGTAGTCTCCATAAATTATTTTGGTGCTATTACTGCTGGGTTATATATTTAAAGGCTGACTAACATCCCACCGCCTAGTCCTTCTTGGATAAAAGTTGAACCTTGAACCTCGCGTGACTTCTAGTCATGCGATTCCTGCTTCAACGATCTCTGCCTGGAGTAATCCAGGACTTACAAGTTCTCGACAGGCGTTTAAAGCATCCGGCGCACCGACGGCTGCTGTCAAAATTCTTAATCCTTCAGCCAAAATATTTAATGCTGCGTTTGTATCTCTCAAATTGTAATTATTACAACTAGGGCAAGACCATTCACGCAACTTTAAATCTTTAACCAATGGGTTAATGAAACCACAATGATTACAAGTCTGAGATGAAGGGTAAAATGTACTAACTTTCTGCACAATTCTGTCATGCCACTTAGCTTTATATTCAAGCATAGCAACGAACTTAGACCAACTAGCATCATAAATACTCATGGCTAATTTGTGATTTTTAACCATGTTGGCAACTCGCAAATCTTCAATAAAGATAATGCTGTTTTCCTTGATTAAGCGAGTCGAAAGTTTGTGCAGAAAGTCATCTCTCAGATTGGTAATGCGTTCGTAGGTACGAGCCAGCTTGGTTTTCGCTTTGACTCTATTACTACTACCTTTTACAGAGCGAGATAGCTTTTTATGTGCCTTGCGTAACTTCCTGTGGTGAGTCCTATAATATTTGGGATTATCTACAACTTCACCCTTGCTAGTAACGAGATAAGATTTTATTCCCAGGTCTAATCCAATATTTTGAGGAATTAAAGGATATTTCTCTATCTCTATTTCACACAAAATACTAGCAATATATTTCCCCCCAGAAGTGCAAGTAACAGTAACGTTTACAATTTTTCCAGTAATGTCTTGGGATTTATGGAACTTTATCCATCCTAGCTTTGGAACTTTTAAACGATTTTCCATTACTTGGATGTTGCCATTGGTAAGGTTAGTCTTGTAAGACTGCTTACACTTGTGCTTGTTTTTGAATTTAGGAAAGCCTACACCTTTTTTATTTTTTGTTTTTTTTAAATCAGCAAAAAAGTTCTTGTAAGCTGTCTCTAAATTCTTTAAGGAGTTTTGTAAAGCAAATTTATCTACTTCGTTGAGCCATTTAATCTCTTTTTTTAGTAGAGTTAACTGTTGACTACAAGCGTTGTAGCTTAACGTTGTTTGTTCAGCGTTGTATAACTCTTTTTTCATTGCTAGAAAACGGTTATACACGAATCTAGCACATCCAATTGTCTTCTTGATTAAGACTTGTTGTTTGTGTGTGGGAATTAGTTTAATCTTGAATGATTTTTGGATATAAGCCACTTTTGCAATATATCAAATACAATTTAATCTTAACATAAACTCATATAAGTATTGAGTACGTACCTCGTAACTATAAGTTATAATTGTGCGTCTTAAAGAAAATAAAATATAGTCACATTGTTATTTTTTACCCTTGCTTCTAACAAAATCGCTCTTACCCAATACTGGATAGAAACCTAATTTCATAGTACTTAAACGATCAAAAGTTGATTTTAATTCGTTAAGTTAACCCTCTGCATAGAGAAGGCTAACTAGTAGATGTCTGTATTTATTTGCAATATTCAGAAAAGACTGCCGCCAACGCTTAGATACTTTTGTCGCAAGAGTGCTAATAGCATTTGCTGGAATTTCTTCTGCTTCAGTTTCAAAAGCATATCAAAGTGAATCTTGGCGTGATACTTCATACCATCGAAGTGGATATTGAAACTAGGATTGAGTTGAAAGTCTTGAATCATATTTTTATCCTTACTGGGGAAGATATAAACACTTATTTTGTTCTGCTAGCCTATTTATGTGATAGTTATCAAGAATCATTTTCTTAAATTCTTCTCTTGTCGCTTGCAAGTCGCGGAATATTTTGTTAGTAGGATAGAAGAATACCGACTGTTGGCGGCTGTAAAACCAGACCAGTTGATTGATACTATAGGTATCATTGCTATCAAGCAGAACGTAACTAATTTGTTGGTAAAAATTCTCTAGAGAGAAGGGACGCTTTTTGGCAGTTGTTCGGACATCAATGAGAGTATTTCCAGCAATTATCTGGCAATCAGCACCTCCAAGATATTCACTTAAAGGGTATGAAGCATTGCAGGTAATATTCCCACTTACTTGATTAGCTACTGTTTGCCAGGTACGGGGTACAATACCGATGATTTGAGATGTATCTTGGATACTAGGAAGCCATTTTTTGAAATATTCTGCTTCAAGCTGAAGAGATTTTTCTCCTTGTAGAAAAGGTTGAATAATCTCATGAATGTTACGGCTACGGGTATAATTTTCTAATGCACCCAAGAGCATACACTTTAGAGCTTCTTCTTCAAGTGAATTTGAATTTGTAATGCAATAATCGAAGGCATATTCTATTTTGAGGGCTTTTGCTCCAATCTGAGCAAGACAATTAGTAAACCATGTTTTGTCTTCATAGATGTTTCCTAAATACTTGGCAAGTGCTTTGGCGATCGCATTTCCTACTAAGGGGAAATCTACCCCATCAACTGGTCTGATAATTTCTTGATTTTCTAATAGCTGGTTATGGTTAGTAATCATCTTGATGACTGTCTTGTTGAGTCTAGAGTCAAACCATCTCCTGATAGGTGAGTTTCTATTTTTTAATTCCGATGTTAAGCTCACTTTTTAGTTTTTTATTTGAGATACTACATTGAGTATCTGCGTGAGCTTTACGTAGTAATTTTTGTTTTAATCGCGTTACTGATTTAAGTAAAGAGACTAATCATTCAAAATCAGTGAAAAGCTTATAAGGTAAGCTTTTAAAATTTCGTAACTCGTACAAATTTGGATAAATTCTCAACCAAAGTTTTTATATTGTCAATGCGACTTTGTAAACTTGGTGCTAGACAATTTGGTAATAGCTAGTTTACAACTCAACCTCTCTAGACTTGGTATTAGACAACTTGGTGATAGTTAGTTTACAACTCAACTTCTCTCGACTTGGTTTTAGATGCAGCCGCAACAGTTTGCCGTTGAGGGGAGGGTATGTGTTCAGTTGGGGTATATTGCTGCCGAATTTCTTCTCCTCGCCATTGTTGTAAGTCGCTCATAATGTCTTTGAGGGGAACAAAATCGAGGACTGTTTCTCCTTTCTTTTCAGCTTCATTTGTCTTATGGTTTAAAATCTTGAAGTACATTTCCCTCTGGTCGGCAATTGGTAACTTGCCGTCATTCTCATTTATCCGTTGAAGAATCTCTTCATTACCCTGGTTCATTGCCTTTCCCCAGTCAGGGCTACCATGCTTGACCATGTTCGCCCATTCCTCAGCGATATAGGGGTGAACTTTGACAGGCAGATCGCCAGCTGCTTGTATGACTCGTTCTTTGGGTGCGGCTGCGGTTGCGGGGGTAGATTGTTCGTTACCAAAGATTTGTTCCAAGTTGAGTTTGCTGGCGTTCTGGGCAATAAACTTGACTTGGTTGATGTCGTAGTCAGAGATATTCATCTTACTAACTTCTTTAGTAATCCCAGCTTCGGTTTTAGTTAGGTCAAACCGGACAAGTTCCTGAGTACCTTTCTCTTGAGTAGTTTTAAATAATTGCAGGCTGGCTCGATTATTTTCGGGTTCACGAGTACGCTTGATGGTAAATTCACCTACTGTAAGTTCTTCCTTATCAGCCTGGATGAGGACATTATTAAGGGTGTGCAATATCTCGTTTTGTTTAAATACTTCCAAAGTTTTAATCGTGCCAGCAGGTGCAAGACTTCCCAGGCTATTTGCTACATCACGGATATCGGCATTGTTGAGGTCAGGGAGCTTGCCATTGTCGCCTAAGTACTCGGCCACAATGAGAAACTCCTGACGTTCAACAGGTAACATCTCTGTAGGTTTTTTCGTTATTTTGGGTTCCTCTTTTTTGTTGAATTTAAAATCCATCAAGGAGTTTTCCCACCCAAATAGTTCATCACTGCGACGGTGAATGCTAACAGTGTCTCCCTCTTGGCGAATCACAAATGTATCGCTACGGTAAATACGTGACCCATCTTGTTCAAGGATGCCGTATTTTTTCAACATTGCCGTCGCGGTTTCAGCAATGTCTTTATTTTCCCCGTTGTAGCGTTTCTCCCGCGCTTGTTTATTATTAATTTGATAGATAGGTACTTCAACCTGACGCGCCCACTGCTGCGCTGGTGACTCTACACCTTGGGAGTTAGCTACTTCTTGATAGCTAAATTCAGGTGTATATTTGTTTCGATTATTAGTTTCTAGCTCCTCTGGCTCTTGTGCAAAAAACTGATTGCGAGTTGCATTTTCGTTTACCTCTCCTTCAGTTTTATCTTGAGATTGGTAGTTACTAACAACTATCTCTCTGATTTGAAGAGTTTCTTTGGACTGTGCTATTTCTTCTTGAAGATTATTGACCACATCATCTTCAAAACTCTCATCTGCTTCTATTTCAACAGATGAGTTTATTTCTTGAGTTATGGGCGAACTGTTTTCGCTGTTTTCATCTTGTAGTAATTTATTTATAGTCAGATGACTATCATCTAACAGTGAATTTACTTCTATAGCAGTGAAATTTTCATTATCAGATAATAACTCTTTTGTATCTTCATAATTTTCAATAATTTCAGCAGATGGAGGTAGTAGCTTAATCAGTGGTTCACTTGCTACATCTATTATTTCATCTGGGGTAAGTATTTCAGTGACGAGATTAATTGTACATTTACCTTCGCTATCTTGTTCATAGATAACGATTTGTTTTTCTGAACCCTCTGACTCCAGATAAGCTGTAATTTTCAGAGCGATCTCACCTGTTTGCTGATAATCACTATTTAAATTGGGTATATCTTCTAATAATCTGGCAGCAATTCTTTGTGCTTGATAGTCTGTAAAAGGTTCAGTTTCTATTGTGTATTGACCTTCTATTAATACATCTGGCATGAACACAATATTAGTTTCTTGATTGCTTTTTATACTTTGGCTAGTTAAATCTACCTTTTCCCATTTATATGCACCAGGGGTAGATTCATCAGATACAAGATTGTAAATGTCTTTGCCAACTTCAATTGCGATTTTACTTGCTTCTTGAGCTTCTTTGAGTTTTTCGAGAATTACTTTAGTTATCTTAGTCA
>JBGTMK010000177.1:0-1622 GCA_041743605.1 Nostoc sp. | reverse complement strand
CTTAATGCGAAACTGGCGGTTAGAAACCGCACGCCAGGTGCTTCAAGTCGGCAAAGCCGCCCAACGCACTGGCTTGGCTAGACAGATTAAAATAGTGGTGGAATAGAATTTTAGTTTCTAGTCGTTAACTGTAGTTAATTTGATAACTACAGTTAACGAAAAAGTACGTTTAATATCATCCATACTATCTTCTTTAGCTATTTTAGAGTTAACATTCTTGAGAGCAATAATTGATTCTCTTATTACAAATAAGCGAGGCGATGTTAGACTAAGACTTTTTTTCAGTGGCGATAAAGTCCAAGTTGTTAGTTCTGGTATTAGTCAGAATAAAACAACTATTTCTCAAACTTCATTCACGACTGAATCGGCTGTAATTAATAACCCTATAATCAGTTATACAATTAGTGAAATAAAACAATTAACTCATACTCAAAACTCTCCTAGACCTTTAGGTATTTGGAAAGGACAAGTAGAAATATCAGAAGATTTTCATAAAACATCAAATGATATTATGTCTGAATTTGGTATCGAATAATAATGGAATTGTTACTTGATACCATATGGTCACTTGAAGATAACTCTTGTCTTTTGCCTGAAGTTCGTAAACAAATTTCAGATTCTTCAAATAAAGTGGTTGTTAGTGCTGCTAGTATTTGGGAAATAGAAATAAAAAGAAAAAAAAGGACAGCTTAAAACCCCAGATAATTTAATACAAGCCATCATTGATACTGACTTTAGTTTTTTATCCATAACCGAACACCACGCTGTTAAAGCAGCATCGTTACCTGAGCATCATAAAGACCCTTTTGATAGGCTTTTAATAGCACAAGCGATACTAGAAAAGATGATTATAATTACTTCTGATACTCAATTTATAAATTATGGAGTACCACTTTTATTTGCTACAAAATAATTAAAAAGATGTAATCGTACCTAGATTGACACTTTGAAAGGGCTAGTCCTGAAAACTACAAAACTTCACTGAGCAGTAAGTCGCAGATAAGATAAAGAAGTAACATCGCTCCTCACACACAAGTCGCAATGACCTCAACCCTACGGAAATTTCCCCGTCTCAATGCTCCGACGCTGCATCAATTGCCCAATGGTTTGACAATCATTGCCGAGCAAATGCCAGTTGAAGCCGTAAACCTCAATTTGTGGATTAAAGTTGGCTCTGCTGTAGAACCTGATGCCATTAACGGCATGGCTCACTTTTTAGAACACATGATTTTTAAAGGAACAGAAAGACTAGCTAGCGGCGAATTTGAACGTCGAATTGAAGAACGGGGTGCTGTTACTAATGCTGCTACTAGCCAAGACTATACTCATTACTATATAACCACTGCACCCAAAGATTTTGCCGAGCTTGCACCACTACAAATAGATGTAGTATCCAATGCGAGTATTCCTGATGATGCCTTTGAACGTGAGCGATTGGTAGTTTTGGAAGAAATTAGGCGTTCAGAGGATAATCCCCAGCGGCGAACATATCGGCGGGCGATGGAGACAGCCTTTAATGAGCTACCCTATCGCCGTGCAGTATTGGGGCCAGAATCGGTGATTGCCGAACTTAAACCCCAGCAGATGCGAGATTTTCATACTAATTGGTATCAACCGCAGTC
>JBGTMK010000176.1:0-2120 GCA_041743605.1 Nostoc sp. | reverse complement strand
AAACAAAATTAATTACACAATGTCATTGCGAATGCAGCGAAGCGAAATGAAGCAATCGCAAAGGCTGGGATTGCTTCTCTACGAGACGCTCCGCGAACGCTTCGCTCGCAATGACTGTAATTAATTTTGCGTGGTTACTTAGCAGCGATCGCTCCCCTTTACCCTCTCTCACAACTCAAATAAAATAAAATGCCTATGAGATTGCATAGACGTTTTCAGTACCAAGCTCGACATTTGACCTTCAAAATGGCAATATTAACCTTGCAAGCATATCAGTAGCTAGAAACGCCATATAAAGATAGTCATCTATGGTATAGAAATGTATAGAATCTTGTAAAAATATAAAATATAGTTGTTAAATGCACACATTTCTAGCTTCTTCCTCAATGCAGCTGTCCGCACCACCAAATCACTTTCAGCCTATGAAGATTGTCGCACTGGGGGACAGCTTAATTTATGGATTTGGTGATCCGGAAAAAGGAGGCTGGATTGAACAACTACGCCGGTGGTGGATGTTGCCGGATAGTGACGGTCATATTCTTTATAATTTAGGGGTAAGAGGCGATCGCACGCAACAAGTAGCACAAAGGCTAGAAGTTGAATTTCGCCATCGGGGTGAACTGCGAAATCGTGTTCCCGACTTGATTATTTTATCAGTAGGCGTGAATGATTCAGCGCGTTTGGCGCGTCCCGATGGCCGAAGTTACACAGATTTTAAATTATTTGAAAAGGAAATTGCTTCTTTGCTAGATTTAGCACAGCAACTCTGTCCTGTGTTATTTGTGGGCATGGTGCCAGTGAATGAAGCCAAGATGCCATTTTTAGATTGTTTTTACTATAATCATGCTGACCAGTACCGCTACAAAGAAGCAACTCGAATTGCTTGTACAAAACGCCAGATTCCCTATTTAGATGTTTTTCAGCAATGGATGGAACGTGGTGAAACTTGGCGGCTCAAACGCTTGAGTGAAGACGGACTTCATCCCAATACAATAGGTTATCAAGCTTTGTTAGAGGATGTAATAAATTGGGATGCCATACCTTCTCTACGAGACGCTACGCGAAAAGTGGGTTTTGCCAACGCAATTCACTATTCTCAATTTGATTATCGCCTGAAACCATCCTAATAATATAGATGTGTTGGTGCTTTGAGGCTAGTACCGCAAGGCGGAAGTCACGCATTCAAAAGTCAAAAGATTGATATATCAAGGCTTATGCCTGTTTGAAATGGTAGGTTTATTTACGCTGCGTTGTACTAGCCAATAGTCTCATATTTGCCATCATGGCAAAAGCACCACAATTTTCCTAAATTTTTAATGAAAGCAAGTCAAAATATATTTATAAAAACTCTAACTTCTCTCTTCTTTATTACTCCTAACTCCTAACTCAGCACTCCTATGACACCAACTTTATTTGGTCGCTGGCAAACTCGATTATTATTACTTGCAAGTGTAGGTGTACTCGTATCTTTGCCTTTTGTAATGGGTTGGATTGGGTCTGGTGCTAACTCGGTTTATTTTTGGATACTTGGCTATGTTGCTATCTTTGGCTTAGGCTGGGATGTGCTTTATGACTATCTGCAAAAATCACGTTGGGATAGAGATTGGCCCGCAGTTTATCAACTCTTAGCTGGTATATGGGAATTAGTGTTTGTGTTTTGTGGAGTCAAACTGTTTGGCTTTTTACCAATACCTTTACCGAAAGAGGAATTGTTACCAAGAGCTTTTTTTCTGCACTATAGCATCGTGTGGTTAGCAGTTTTTATTACTTCTCAAAGCCTAATGCGAATTATCTTCCCCCGTTGGCGTTTCCGGGGTGGAGAATGGTTGTAATACATTAAATACTCGAAACTAATTTAATCATAAATTACAGCAATTTCAGGTAATTAAACCATAGTGTAGGGATGCACATATATACATTGGTGTCAACTTAACGTCAAAGCAAGTCTATAAATAGCTTTTAGATTGCCTCGTTCCCATTCTCCGACTGGGAATGCTCGTCCTTGGGGCTGCCGCCTCCCTTACTGGCGGCAGAGCCGCTTTTGAGTTGCATTTCCCGACTCTGGCTGAAAACGAGATTTGAAAAGGGTTTTAGCTTAAGTTGACACTGTTTATAACTAC
>JBGTMK010000175.1:0-4906 GCA_041743605.1 Nostoc sp. | reverse complement strand
GACTATAAAGTATTAAATTTTTACTTTTCAAATCTATCTATTTAGTTCTCCTGAATTCTGACTCCTGACTCCTGACTCCTGCGTATAAGTCTGCTGAACTTGTTGAACTTGTGAGCCGATATATCGGGTTATGCCATATATCCCCATGAATGAAAACATCAAAACTGTTATTGCTGCGATCGCAGTTTGAGCCATCATCCCTCGTTGCATCAATTCCTCAATCTGTCTATTGGAGTGCGATCGCGTTCTCGACTCATCAATAATTTGCTGGACTACCAGGAATTCTTCTGTTGTCAGGTTTTCTAGTGTCAGCCCCGAAAGACTCAATTCGCCGTCCTTCTTCAGGTGAATATTTAATGCTTTGCGATGGGTTTGGTCTTGTTGCTCCATATATTGCCACGCCCAAAACGAGGGTTAATAGCAGCAGATTGAGTACTGCTGCTAATCCAATTAATCTATTCGGTCGCATTTGTTGGGCTAATGCCGAAAATACCCGCAACGAGTTCGTCACCGATTGCACGAAAGGAATCTACGTCAGCTTCCTCCTCCATCGCTTTAGAGACAAACTTACTCACCACATCCTTGGGGGCATTGCGAATTGTTGATAACAACTGGTCGGCTTTGTCGGTTGTGTAAGCATCAATCCCGACGTTGAGAACATCCTCCAAAGATTGAATTTCTTGGTTAGAAACCTGAGATGCGTGAGCGATCGCTCCTTGCAATGGCGGAATGGATTTACGACGGGATGAGTTTTTACCGAGTTTACCGTTGCCATTTTTGGACTTGCCATTAGTGGCTAATTTCCCGGTTGCTTGCCTTTGCTCAAGAATCTGAATAGCGATCGCTTGGGCTTGTTGATCGGTCAATTGGTCGATGTCAGCGTTAACTTGGGCGCAGAGGTCAGCGATTTCTGACTCAGTGGCTTCTATATTATAGGGTTGAAGGAATTGTTGAATCTTTTCCATAATATGCTTCCATTTATGCAAGTAATGGTGTTATTTTAGCATCCATTTATTTGACTTAGCATTAAAATTAGGAAATAGGACGCTAAAAAGTATAATTATGGAATCTAATTGGCATCATAAACATGGCAGATAAACGCGACCGAAGATTTTCCGTTAACCTTCCCTTAGTTAAAGAGATACGCCTGATTCTATGGGGACATACCAGAGGAGTAAGTAAAACTCGTATGGCAGAAGCAATTTTGATTGATCGGGTTTCCAGCGATGGGAATTGGCGAGAAGTTTGTCAGGACTTAAAGCAAGAAGCGGCTATCAATCACTCTACGGTTAGTGAACTAGTTGCAGACATACTCAAAAACAATGGCTTGAAAGACGTGTTAGATATTGAAACCGTAGATTGGGAAACATTTCTAGTAGACGAATCAGCAATACCTACGGAGGAATAAACTAAAACGCTATGGAAAAATATCCTTTAGACTGGCTGAAAACTTCTTGTGAGCAAGTCTATTGCCATCCCATAGCAGAACGTACTTGGCGCAAATGGTTAAGATTGTGCCAAGTTCCACAGTATGCTAGGGAAGTGGTAAAGGAACAAGCTATGTGGTTATTGACTTTGGCTTACATGAAGAAGTTAGAGCCAAATAAAAAATTCACCCTGTTTCAAATTAAGTTTAAACTCTCAGGAAATCCATTTGCCGAATTGCATCTAGCTGAAGCAATTTATAACGCTTGTTACACCAATGCAGTTGGAAAAGATTTACCAGAAATTATTCTAAGAGTCACAGGTAAACAGGTAACAGTACGAACACTTTACCGTTGGGCACGAAAGCAGCAAGTAACTTTCAAAGCTTCTAAACGTTTAAGCCGCCCAGAAGTTGAGCAATGGATACGATGGGCTGCGGCTTAATAAAAGGGTAAAGGGGAAAGGGGAATGGGGAAAGGAGAATTTAAGGTTTTCTCCCTCGCCCCTTCTCCTTTTCCCTTTTAATTGGGGGGGCAGAATTTGCCCCTCTTTTTTATTTCTTTAGACTTCTTGCAGGGAAAAGGGTTAAAGAAAATTCTATCCTTTCCCCTTTAACCCTTTCCCTTTACCCGACTTCTTTTCGGATGTCGCAAATCAGGTGTGCCGTGACATTTCAAAATGCTCAAAACCCTGATTCTCTCGTTGTGACATCGGGCCGCTTTTTCTGAAACTCTTATATTTCTAGTGTCACAGCCACCATTTTCTAAAACTCCCTCCCTGCAATCATTAGAGCGATTTTTATCCTTTTTTTGGCCGCTTTCCGTGCCGCTTTTGTTTTTTAACTTAATTTTTGAGTGGTTAAAAATGCCTCAAATGCTGTCGGGATAAAGAGTAGAGATGTCACAACTCAAAGCGGCACACTTGGTCAAGTTTTGAGAAAAGCGGGCTTTTGGGGCTTTTTTTATTAAAGCCCGATTTTTCACACCACCTCTAAATACTGTGTCAGGTTCTCAATCTTGCGCTGGTAAAAGTCAATCTCGCCTTCTATGTCCAAACGCAATTCTTTTTCGGGTGGTAATTGAACCCCAGATTCCGAAATATATTCGACCTGCTCATCTTCAGTGCTAACTAATACCGCATATCGCCATGAACCGTCTCGTTCAGGAACCACTAAGTTTTCAAATAGACAATACTGAATCCCTACAATCATCCCCTGCTTGGTTCTTTGCCCTAACGAATATTTGGGTGATGTCCAATGATTCGGGATAGTGACAACTTTTGAAGCTTCCACGCAATTGCTCCTATCTTTGTTTTAACTGTGTTGGTACTACTCGCTGCTGCCTTTTCTCCACCAAAACCTTACCGATAGCTCCCCCAGTACCCAGCCCTAACATGGCTGTAGTAATTGTGTACATTGTATTTCTGCCAAAAATTTGTACTCCTAAATACCCGATAGATATGGCCGCTAATGTGCTAGTCAGACTTACAACAATTACTTGTGCTTGATTCCGTTCCATAATTAGAATGCCTTTCCCTGATGGAGGTTATCATTTAAATGATTTTGCTGTTACGCGAACGCGCCACCCCGGAGCAACTTGAACTTATGCTGCGTTCTCACAAGTTTTACATTAGAACCGCAGTTGATATCGAACGTCGGGTGCTGGTTGGTGGTGGTGGTCTACACGCTGATTGTGAAGAAAAATTGCTAGATGACGGCAGTAGACAACAAGATATTTGGGCTGCCAGTTTTATGCCGATAAGTGGAAAAATCATTTATGAGTCGATGGTTAATCTTCGTCCCCGGCAAAATAGATCAATGGAACTTTTAGACCCTAAAATTAGAGAAAGGGTAGCTCAACTGATTAACGAGTTCCTAGGAAATTTATGATCGAAGTGACACCAAAGCAACAAATTTTTATGCAAGATGATGTGACTACACGTTTACGTCGTCTAGCTACACACTTGTCACAAATTCAATCTTTGTGGACTCAAGGCTCATCAGAAGATTTAATACTGGCTTTGGTTGATGAAAGCCGATACTTTATTGAGTGGACTGTACCAGATATGGTAAAGGCAGATGATATTGACCGAGCCTGTGAATTAGTTGATTTAGTTCGTCTTCTGACTCGTTGGCTATTCCATTGGGACGATATCTGGACTGATGCTGAACAAAAGCAATCTGCTTCTCTTGAAATTTCATATTGGTTACAGCGAGTTTTAGAAATATCACGTACAGAACCAGAATCAATGAGTGCTTGATCTCTATGAATTCTTCCTCTGTTTGACCAACAGCGATCTCAGGTACTGCCGACAAGCTGCTTCTCCCCGATAAATCAGAATCCGCAGTGCCTGTACTTCCTGGATCGGAGAAACACAAATCTCAGCGATCGCGGCAATCAAATTCTGTTGCTTCTGCACATAATCTTGATGCTGCTGCTCCAACACAGCAATTTTGGAGTTTAACTGCTGTATCTGCCGTAATGCTTGCGTCAGGGACGATTCTTTATTTTGAGAGCGATTATCTAGGGTTAACGTCATGTTATTGCTCCTTATTAGATAGTCGAAAGCTTTGCCAATCAGGGCATTTATCGCCCTGCCACCCGCTAGGATGAATAGTGCAATTGAGTGTTACGCCGTTGTAGACAACCCCGTGAAAGTACCTGCAACCTCGGCAGGGAGCGGGAACAGGTCTAGGTTTTAGCGATTCTTCAAATTGCGCTGCCTCAATCCGACTACAGATAAACATGGTCAATCCAGTTCCCATCATGCTGAAACAAAAAACCAGCCTCGCTCCACTTGCAGGTATTGTGATGTTGAAGTGATTGGTTTTCTTTTGCCCGAAAACCATAACACAGCCACTCAAAATAGTGAAAAATGCGAAAACTCCAATGGCAGATTTAAGAATCAATTGCTTTGTGTTCATCTTTGTTTTTTCAATGGTTCATGCTTAGATAACAAAGAAGAGAAGTCGTAAATCGTTACAGTTGGTTTTGGTTCTGATTCAGGTTTTGGTTTCGACTCTATCACGAGTTCAGGACTGCCCAAGCCAACCGCATTTTTGATTTCTTGCTCCATATCAAAATTCTCCTTTTTGAGTCGCCTGCTGTACACCATCAATTGCGTCTACTACTTCTCCCAGAATATTGAAAGCATCGTTTAGCACCACATCATTTGAGGTAGAAAAGTATTCTGACGATTGAATTTTACGATAATCCTTACTACTTCCCACAAGCCGCAACGTATATTGACATCCTTGTAAAATAGTCCGAATCTCTGCTGTGGTTAATTGAATTTCCATTATTGTTTCCCTCCCTAAAATTTATCTCGTTGAATGCTGAAGCTTGCTCCGACTAAAGAAGTCCCTAAGAATGCAGAAAAACTTACTAGCATTGCACCCAAGCAAATACTTTTTTGCTGCTCCCAACCAGAGATGATTATGTTGGGATTAGCATTGGACTCAATAATCTCCAGCCCCCAGCAC
>JBGTMK010000174.1:0-3445 GCA_041743605.1 Nostoc sp. | reverse complement strand
CCCAGAACTAAAGTTCCGGGCTAATAGCCCAAGTCCACTAAAGTGGACTAAAAGCCTTTCTTAGTCCACTTTAGTGGACTTTTGCTATTAGCCTCAGAATTTATTCTGAGGCGGGCTACATGAGAATGAAATAGCCCTGATCTCTAAGACGGTTGATCTTTAGTATACGCGGCTGGTTTTGGCCCGGCATTCCGCACATTAATAACTTTATTAAGAATATCAAACCAAAAAGGCGCACCCATCGCAATAGCTAAACCACTGATTGTCCAACCACAAATTAATTTAAAACCCTGCCAAATTCTGATTAATAAAACGTTTCCACCATTCGAGCTTTTAGTATCTAATTGCTCAAACTGTTGATTGATATTTTGCCATCCAATGGGGACAGAAGCATTTCCTAATAGTTTTTCGATTTCCCTTCTGGCTTCTAAGTCTTTGATATAATCTATTCTTTGACTCGCAGTTTGAGTAATCGTAGAGCGGATAACCGAATCCTGCGACAATCTTTTAACGAGGTGAAATGTATCAGTATTGGTTAATATAGCAATTGATATCCCAATTAAAATAGCAACGCCTTTAGCATTACGTTTGTAAACACCACTGGCTCGATCCATAGAGCGGTCAAACCATGTTTCAATCTCATTTTTAAACTGATTTACTTCTTCTGTGAGGTCGCCAATTTTTATCCGGCTACGTTGAGCTATGATACCAAGACTATTAATTAAGTTTTCAGGTATTTCATTAGGTAGCTCATCATTAACAAAGGTTACAAAATTCTCGTCAATATCTCCATAAATTTCTTTAATTGTCTGGTAACTTGTACTAGTTGGATTATTAATACCTTTTTTAAGTTCTTTGTAAGATGCTAATACTATATGCAAGTTAGTTTTAACTTCTTCACTAGGGTGTTTCACATAACTAATTAACTGGGGAATTTTTAAGGTATCTAATAAAGTAATTGCAAATGTTTCAGAAGGAAGATAGGAAGGGCCACTTTGTTTATCTCCTAATGGTTTTCTATCACTGCTTTTAGTATTTTTATGAAGTTGCTTTTCCACTTTTTCCTTAGCTTGTTGATTTAAGGTATTAATCAAAGGATCGTTATAAAGTTTCTGTACTAGTTTTTTAGCATTAGTAATATCTGATTCTTCACTCTCGCTACCACCTGCTAAAAGTAATTCAATTGAGTTTTTTAGATGTTTAGCTCTCCATTGTAAAAATGTAGCAATCAGTTCTTGAATTTCAGAAGCTAGTAAACTTAAAATCAAGAAAATAAAAACTAAGCCAAGAGTAATATCTACAACTACAGGTAAATTCATTGATAGGTTCCCATAATTTTATAACTACTTGTTTTTGCAAAAAATTGGTTTGAGAAGATTGTATATTACAGATATTTAAATTCAGAAATATCTTAATTAAATTTAAAATCTCTAAACTTGCTAATTTGATATTTTTTGAAAAACCATAATTCAGAATTTAATTCTATGTGACTCTATGATGGCGAAGTGTAAAGCCTTCTCTTTTAGAGGTGCTAACGCGAGCGAGTAGCAATTAGTTCAGAGTTCTCTAAAGTTATCTAAGTTACAATTAAGTGGATAAAATTTAAACTAAGCATCACATACAAAATAAGATGCAAGTTATTTTACGGAATAAAAAACAGGTGATAAATATTTTATTGCCTGTATTATTTTTATCATTTATCAGCTTAAATGCTTTTTAAATAAGTCAAATAAATTTTTCCAAAAATAGCGCTAATTAGATAAAGTTGAGTTAATCTTGGAAACTAGCAATTGTTAAAAATATGCGTTGTTACTGGGTGGCAACATTGGAGATTCGCTTTGGTCTTTATGTAATCAAACCAGCAAGTAAAATGATTAACATAGAATATGCAAGAAGGAAGCTTTATTTGGAGTCATCTAGAAAAACAGCATCGCACGGTTGGCAAATGGATTGATTGGGTATGGCTAATCGTGTTGCTGTTTGCAGCAGTGTTATTGTTTAGCATCAATCTGGGAGGATTGCCGCTGCGAGATTGGGATGAAGGTACTGTGGCACAGGTTGCTCGTGAAATTTGGCACGCACCAGCAGGTTCAATGCGTTGGCTTTATCCAACGCTAGGAGGCGAACCATATCATAACAAGCCGCCTTTGATGCATTTGCTAATTGCTGGGGCTTATTCTCTCTTAGGCGAAAATGAATTAACAACGCGTCTACCTGGAGCAATTTTAACCGCGACATCTGTACCTTTTCTGTATTGCATTGCTCGAGAGATATTTCGCCAGCGTTGGGCAGCGATTTATAGCGCTTTGATTTACCTAACAATGCTACCCGTGGTGCGTCATGGGCGGTTAGCAATGTTGGATGGGGTAATGGTAAGTTTTTTAATGGTGATGATGTTGTGCGTGTTGCGATCGCGCCGAGATTTACGTTATTGCCTTGGTGTTGGCGTTAGTTTTGGGTTGATTTGCCTAACTCAAGGACTGCTAGGCATATTACTAGGTGCGATCGCTCTTGTATTTTTGTTTTGGGATACGCCACGACTACTCACCTGTTACTATCTGTGGATCGCAATCTTAATTGGCATTCTGCCTGTAGTTGCTTGGTATGGTGCCCAACTATTTCACTATGGTTATACTTTCGCTCAAGTTGGCCTTGTAAATCCATCAGTAGGTAGAATCGGCTCAGGTGTAGAGGCGAATTCTGAACCCCCTTGGTACTATGTGATTGAACTTCTCAAATACACATGGCCTTGGTTATTATTCTTACCACAAACTGTCCGCTTAACTTGGGAAAATCGCAACCTTAGCTGGGCAAAACTAGTAATGGCGTGGAGTGGTGTTTACCTGCTGCTAATTTCTTTCATGATTACCAAAGTTCCCTGGTATCTATTCCCGATTTATCCTAGTTTAGCCTTAGCTTTGGGTATCCAGTTATCAGAAACCGAAAATTCGCCTTTACTCTCATCCTATCCCCGTGCTTGGGTTGCCGGTTTGGCAATACTTGCTGTGGCTGCTTCTGCTGGTAGCATTTATTTCAGTTGGGGTACAACACCGAAAGCAGACTTACAACTGATTTTTGCCGCAGTAGCTTTAACTATGACCTTAGCAGCTATTTTGGCAGAGCGGGGCGACGGGCAATTTTTGAAGATTTTGTTTTGGGGAAGTTATATTTCGCTACTGCTGTTAATGAAATCTAACTACTGGGTTTGGGAATTATCTGAAGCTTATCCAGTTAAACCAGTCGCCGCTATGATCGTGCGGGCTAATCCAGCTACGAAGAAGATTTACACATCTTTTCCCCAGCATCGTCCCTCGTTGGATTATTATAGCGATCGCACCATCATTCCCGCTTCTATTGGTGAACTCCAATATTATTGGCACTACAACGGACAACCCTACTTTCTGTTGCATGCATCTGCTTTTAACAATCTTCAACTAGAGTCGAT
>JBGTMK010000173.1:0-8347 GCA_041743605.1 Nostoc sp. | reverse complement strand
CCCAGAACTAAAGTTCCGGGCTAATAGCCCAAGTCCACTAAAGTGGACTAAAAGCCTTTCTTAGTCCACTTTAGTGGACTTTTGCTATTAGCCTCAGAATTTATTCTGAGGCGGGCTACATGAGAATGAAATAGCCCTGGTTTTTATCCAAGCGTTACTAAATGTACGCGATCAATACCATCTCAAGGCTAAAACACTGCTACCACGTGTCCGAAATGCTGTTGAAGTATGAGTGACTGAAGCTGTTTTAATCGAAGTTGCTAATGCTTTGAGTGCTTTTAATCGCACAGCCGCAATGCAGTTTATCCAGCAGTGCTATCAAACACCAAATATGTGTTATGTGTGTTGTGAGTGTAGACACACAGATGCTTAACCATGCTTTACAACTTTATCAGTCCCGTCTAGACAAAATCTGGGGGTTAACTGATTGTATTTCGTTTATTGTCATGCAGGATCAGGGCTTAATTATTGCAGCAACCGCTGATCAACACTTTGTCCAAGCAGGTTATCGGGCACTTTTGCTGGAAATAGAAGCTTCGCTGGATGATGACTTGAAAAATTAGAACTTCAACAGCACAAATTTAGCGGTGTTTCCAAATATGGGACGCAGCTATGCTCATATTAAACCTTCATTACGTGGCTTACCGCTAGATGGATATGTCATTCTCTATCAAGTGATTGATGATGGGGTTAAAATTTTGCACGCCATTTCTGAAATGCTAGTTCGTAATCCTCTGATTTACTCTGGTAAACGCCCCACCAATGAAAAAATAGTCCTAATCCCCATCCTAATACTGGGAAAATAGCCCAAAAATAACTAGGACTAGTGATTAAATTCAAGAGAATGAGGAATAAATTCACCGCTAGGAAGGAAACAAAATGTGACCAAAAGCCTCTCTGTCGGAAACTATTAAATGTCTGCCGCCAACCTTCTTCTTCTTGTTGAGCCAACCACTTTTTTTCAGTTGTTTCCAAAATATTAGAAGAAATACCTAACTCCGATGCCATTTCTAAAAGCTGTTCTCGTGAAAATTCACCTTCCTCTTTACGAGTGAGTGCTATTTGAAGGATTTGTTGCACGTCTTCTGAATCGTAAGTCATTTTAATTACCTTATATACTTGTGTGTAAATGTGTTTTTGATTTCACTAAATTATCGATCTGCTTCGGTCAATTTAGTTAGCAAATGCCTCAGACAGGCTACGCGATCGCATCCACATTTTACATCTAATACTTAGTTACATTCACAACAGTATTATTCTCTCACAATTGATTTAGGGCTACTGTATTTGTCAATACGTCTTTAGTTGTTAATCGGAACCACGTCTAGAGAAAAAATACTTCACTAAATTTAAATCTGCTGTCAAATTACATTTTCTTGTTGTAATTAATAACTATCCCCTTCGAGTAGCTATTAATTTGTGCAGATAGTTAAATTTATCGCTTATAAAAATATATAATTACAGAGAAATTGCTATTTAGGTATTAGCAGCAAGGATTTGGCAATTTGGCAGATTGTAATAAGAGTATTTTGCTATATTGCAGAAATTACCAAGATGTTTTTACTTATTATACAGAGGACGGGCTAACGCCTGTCCTTTTTGTTGTTTATGATTTGGCATTTTGGCATTACCTTACAAACCAGAGATGATATATTATTTAGATGCAAATAATTAAGACATTAAGATCCAGATACATTACTATTCTTTTTGTTAATATTATTTGCTAACCTTACAATCTATTAAGTTTTATTTGTGCTATTTTTCTAAATTTCAAGGTTTACTGCCACTTTCAAGCTATTTAGACGGGATAAACCATCCCGTCTTTTATTTTGTTTGCTAGTTGGAAAAATCCCTTTAATGTAAGTTCTGGATAGAAAAATAGTTCTAGTTTTTTATTATTTTTAACACCTAAATTAATCTGCCATAGCCTCTAGCTTATGGCAGATTAATTTTATATTTTAGGTATTCAGTGATACTAGGGCAATACCTTATCAGGTTTCAGAATATTTGCACACATCCTATAGGAAGATGCCCTATAAAGATAATAATGAGTAAATTAATTCGGGATGTTGTTATGCACTGGATTTATATAAAGGTTTGGCTCACCGCCAAACCTTTTTTATATCTCTTGGAAATCGAGTAAAAGTATCTGTCAATACTTAAGTTTTGTAAAATTTATCTGCAATCAGAATTAAAAACTAAAAGTACTCCGCAAAATACCAATGGTAACTGAGTCATTATCTGGTGTATGTCCAGGCTCCACGATATGAATTATTCCTGGTGTAATGCTGATGTTATCTGTTAGTTGAAAACGGTAAAATGCCTCAATTTGAGTAGTTGTCCCTGGTTGTCCACCTCCACGTCCTAAACCTGTATTGATAAAATCAGGGACATTATTCCCTAGAGGTAAGTTGCTACTGGTGATTTTAGGAGGTTGTCCGACATAAATTCCGCCTAAATTTCCTTTAGCAAATAAATCAGGGAAATTCAGAAACACCATATAATTCGTCGTTTCTACATTTCCCGATTGCCCAGGAATATAAGATTTAGTATAACCACCCCATGCACCTGCGCTAATGCGGGGAGAAATTTGCCAAGTTAAAGTCGCACCCACGGCGTTGGTTTGCAGTGGTGCTGATCTTCCGGTGGTGGTATTAACTGTAGTTAAGCATTCATCGCCAACAAAGGTTAGTAAACAACCATCTGAGGAGTAATTGTTAACGTAATACAAACTTAAATCCAGAGTATCGGTTGGTGTCAGCAGCAACTGTACACCTGTAGTGGTGGTTCCATCAAATAAACCGCTACCTATACCGGGATTTCCTGGTTGATAACTAGTATAAATTGCCTGCAAACTAGCGCGTTTAGCAAATTGCCAATCAATAGCTATACCGCCGTGACCATATCCCATATTTAAAATTGGGTTTCTTTGGGCAAAATAAGACAGCGGCCCTGTTGCAGCACTTTCTACCCGATTGGGGCCTCGGAAAGCAGCTGGCATACTTACGCCTTCTGTTCCTACCATTACTGCTAATTTATCTGTCACTAGCCAATGAAAATTGAGGTCACTTACAATCAAGCTATCTGTAGGAAATTCGTAGCCAAGTAAAACATCATTTCGGGAAACACTATTGGTAAATCTAGGCGCAGTAGTTCCTTTACCATTTAAAAGACCTGTAAATAAATAACTACTGGGAGTGATTTGACTAGTTAAATATAGTTGCGCCAGGGATATGACATTAGTGTTTATCCCTGCATCATCTGTATCTTTTTGTCCATCTCTAGGATTAACATCACCACGATTACTAGTCCGTCCTTGAATACCAACTATCAGTAGTCCACTGAGTTTAGTCGTTGTTGAAAATTGATTAGCTTCGATTTCGGTGGTTTTGGCTTCTAAACTATCGACACGACCTCGCAAAGTTGCTAATTCAGGGGCAAATTCTGACTGCAATTTTTGTAATATGACTAAATCTTCGCGGCTGACTAAATCACTGGTGGCTGTAGTGATTAATTCGTTGACTCTATCTAAACAAGCATTCACACCCGCAGCGAATTCATACCGAGTTAAAGCACGATTACCCCGATAGCTGCTATCTGGATAGCCAGCTATACAACCATAGCGTTCTACCAAAGACTGTAATGCTTGAAATGCCCAATCGTTGGGTTGTACGTCGTTGAGTTGAGAAACCGATGTAACTTGTGCCATCGGTTCTTCTGGGGAGAGAGAGGGGGATGAAGATGAGGGAATAATATTATCATCGCTCTTAACTTCTGTTTCCTGACTCCTGATTCCTGACTCCTGAGTAGTTCCTGTATTTATTTCTTGTGCTAATACTTTTTCTGCAACTCCGTTCAATCCCGCAATTAGTAACAATGCGAGCATCCAGGTTTTGCGATGACTGCGGCTAATAAGTCTAGCTTTCAACTTTTTACACTCTGCTCACATACTTAAGCGAAGAGTGTATTCGCGATCATTTAACGTTCACATGGGGACATTTACGGATTTTGTTCAAAATTAAACTTAATCTTTCTAGGCAACTTCTGAAAGGACGAGTATAACAGGGTATTGGAGATTGGGTACTAGGTACTGGGTACTGGGGACTAGGAAAGAGTTTTCTCAATCCCTAATCCCTAATCCCAATCCCTAATTCCCAATCCCTAATTCCCAATCTCCAGTCCCTAATCCCAATTTATGGCAAATCGTTCACGCAAGCTGACGCCAAAAACCTCTAAACCAAATAAATCTCATGGTGGTGCAATAAAACGCGTCACTAAAAAACCTCAGAAAAAGCTCAAACGGGGAAGTTGGTTGTCGTCAATGCTAGCGATCGCAATTCTATTAAGTAGTGCTAGTCTAATTATGGCTTTTGCCTGGATTAGCGTTCTCTTCATCTTCAATCCAGATCAAGTAAGCTGGCTAAATAAAATTTTACCTGCATGGGCACAAATTCCCCTTGGTAATCACGAACGCCCCCAAACTCTTAAACAAATTAAACTCGATTTGAGCAAAAATAACCAAATATTTGGGGAAACTCTGCCTTTACATCAAGATGTGAAAAAATCATTTCTACTACCAGTTTTTCAGCAGCGTGCTAATTGTCAATCTGATTGTGAAAAACTGGTGGAACTCAGGGTTTACGAGCTATCAGTTGAGTTAGAGTTTAAATCTCAGTCAGAAAATTACTATTATTTAGCAACTCAATTATCTGTAACTGGGCCAGAAGAATCCTTTGTGATTTCTCCCTTGCTTGATGGAACATCAGAATCCCAAGATATGAGTATTCCCCTACCTTTAACTAAGGTACAGCGCTTTGATGGTGCGACACCATCACCAGGGGTTTGGTTTAATTTGCGGGGTCAACGTCAACAAGGAACTGGTACGATCGCTTATGGTCACGTCGTATACTACAATCCAGAACGCAACAATTTACTAGAAATGTTGTCTTGGACAAGTCCTAGTGGACAATTGCCCAAATGGCAGCAGGTAACTGGTGATGATACAAAAGAGTTAGTTGTTGAGCAAACAGTAGGTTTAGAACCATACTTACAGGTTTACCAAGTCAAGCCTCTGAAGTTATTCCTCAAACCAATTGAATTGCACGAAATTACCCTCCAATCACCAGCTATCAAGGATTCTGCATACCAAAATGCTCTATCAATCGCTCGTAGTGGACTATGGACACCAGCCTTTGAATGGCTGAAGTTCATCAAAAAACAGCGCAAGGGAGTTTTACCAGAGGCGGCGCAAGCGCAAATGGATTTGATTCGCTTGCATTCCCAACTTACTAAAACCCAAGCACAGAAAAATTGGGCAAGTCCTAGTCAAGAAGTGCTAGCAGATTTGATTGATGGTCGCTGGGAGAAGGCTTTACAGGTGTTTGAAGCGTCGCCACATAATGCCCAAGAAATTGCTACCCTACTTAAAACTGATGAAAAACGATTGTGGAATCGCACAGTGGCCGCGTTGCGGGTAAACCCAAATAGAACAGAGGTGCAAGCTTGGTTCGCTTTGATTTTAGCAGTTCAGCGGGGAGAAGGACACGCTAATTCCTGGTTGAAGGGGCAACTAAAAATTACAAAAGATAATCTTGCTTATATTCAAGGTTTGTTAACAAGACTCAATGGTGAGAGTGCAAAGTTGCAAATATCCTCTACTCACCCTAGTCAGATTGTTGGTACAGTTCAACCTATCACTCAAGTTACCCGTACCGAGTGGTTGCAACCAGATTCTAGCGCAGATTTGAAACTCACAGATAATCAAGTTTGGTATCAGGTGGAGGTAAGTGCATTTCATGACGGGAAAAGCTGGCTAAATTCCCCCTTTGAGAATTTCAACCTCCCCAAAACTGACGCCGCTAAATTCTTGTGGAAAACTTTGGGAATCACTTCTGACTCTGAAATTCAGATTGTGGTCTGGTTGCCAAATGGAGAACAACAAATTACTATAGCCGCTATTAAAGCGGTGCAACTACGGGGTAGAGTTTTACGCCTATTAACTGCTGTCCCAAAAATTCCAGATAATCAAAACTATGTTCTTCAACCCAAACCTTTAGCTTTGACAAATGCAGCACTGGAATGGGTGCAACCATCTCCCATCACTCTACAAGAACTGCATCAACAAAATCCATCAGGGGTAAAGCTATTGCTATCGAGTGTGTGGAAATCTTTACAACAATCTGGTGAAATTCCGGCTGGTGCTGTTCCTAGCTTTGAGCAGGTACAGGAAAAATTGGGTGATTGGCCGGTTCAAGTGATTGATTTAACAAATAACGCTCAACCAGAAATAATACTGACTATCTCCGCAGAAGCAATAGCATCTTTGAATCAGTCTACACCTGAAATTCAGGGTCAAAATACAGAGCAACGCCGTGACCGGACTATAGTTTTGTCTGATGCCAATAACGTCATTTATACTGACTTTACAGGAAATTCCTTACAAAGACTCTCTGCGATCGCCAAGCTTTCAGGGGTGCAATCCTTAGCTTTACTGGTAGAAAATGCTCATAACTACAGTTTGAAGCGCTGGTCAGAGAAAAATCAGCGCTTTGAATAGCACACCCCTTACTCGAATTTAAATTAGAGAGGATAAAACCGACGCCGATAGCGAAGCGGTAGCGAGTCATCGAGCGTCATAGCCCGTCGTAGACATCGCTATCTTCAAGACTGACTTATTCTTTTTGGTTAGTTTCGGCTAGACGTTCGTGCTTCAGATTTTCTAACTGTTGCAACAGAGAATCTACCTCTGCCTGTAAATGCATCAATTTAGCTTGCTGATCATCTTGATAATAAGACTTGGTTAACTTACTGACCCAGTTAGCCTGGGACTCGCGATCAGAAACACTAGATAAACAAGTAGGCATCGCTAATTAAATCCAAAATTTAACTCACACCATTAGAAATTCTATAATAATGCTCTTTTAAGCTTTATTAAATAATTGTATATTTCCAATCAATTACTCTAATGGATTTTAGGTTCAATCATAAGAGACGGTGATCATAATGGCTGTGTTCCAAAAAAAACATCACACTAAGTGTGCAAAGCTGCCATTCACTCGACGGTACTTAGCAATACCTAAAATTGATAGCCTGTAAATTATGGCTGTATGAATTATTATCGCAGTTTTCGAGGAATTTACGCACGATTTGTATGTAGAGCATATCAACAATTCCGCTAAATTATGAAAAAATGTCGGGCAATTTGTTAAATCTAAGGTGGCTGTGGCGGTTAAGATATACAGATATTCTCAATATAAATGGCAAGTGAAACACCTCCACCACAAAAAATAATATTCTTAAGTAATATTCTTTTGGAATTAAGGATCTGGGAACTGGCAAAGAAAAATTCAGTTTCTTACCCTTCTCAATCCTGCGCTTCCATCTACTAACCTTTCTAAATATCCAATCCTTACATTAAGAAACTTTAAATCCTGTGACTTTGAGCCTGTCTGTTGCTACATCTTATCGCCAACCCTGGCCTGGACTAATAGAAGCCTATCGCGAATACTTGCCTGTGAGTGAAAAAACGCCGGTTGTCACTCTATTAGAGGGAAATACACCTCTAATACCAGTGCCAGCGATCGCAGAACGCATTGGTAGACAAGTGCGGGTTTTTGTAAAATATGATGGTCTAAATCCTACTGGCAGCTTCAAAGACCGGGGGATGACTATGGCAATTTCCAAGGCCAAGGAAGCAGGGGCAAAAGCGGTAATTTGTGCCAGCACGGGCAACACCTCAGCCGCCGCCGCAGCTTATGCGAGGCGTGGAGGCATGAATGCCTTTGTACTGATTCCCGACGGCTATGTGGCACTGGGCAAGTTAGCCCAAGCATTGCTGTACGGGGCAGAAGTATTGGCAATTAAAGGTAATTTTGACCAAGCGCTAGAAATTGTTCGTGAGATGGCCGAAAGCTATCCAATCACTTTGGTGAATTCGGTCAATCCCTACCGCCTAGAAGGACAGAAAACAGGAGCCTTTGAAATTGTCGATGCGTTGGGTGATGCCCCAGACTGGCTGTGTATCCCGGTGGGCAATGCCGGGAATATCACAGCATATTGGATGGGATTTTGTCAATATCATCAAGCCAAAAAGTGCGATCGCTTACCCAGAATGATGGGATTCCAAGCCGCGGGTGCAGCCCCCTTGGTACATGGTAAGCCAGTGGCGCATCCCGAAACTCTAGCGACAGCAATTCGTATTGGCAACCCTGCAAGTTGGGAATTAGCGATCGCAGCGCAAACCGCAAGTCAGGGTAATTTTCACGCCGTTACCGATGCAGAAATTCTCGATGCTTATCGACTTTTGGCAGCATCAGAAGGTATCTTCTGCGAACCTGCTAGCGCCGCT
>JBGTMK010000172.1:0-16469 GCA_041743605.1 Nostoc sp. | reverse complement strand
CTTCTAGACCGCCTTTACCAGTGCGATCTCCCTTAATTTTAGCCAGCTTCTCCAACAGTTCCCTCTCCTCTGGGGTGACTTTATTAGGAATATCAATTAAGACGTTCAGCATGTGATCCCCACGACTTACGGGATTACCCAAGCGGGGTACGCCACGATTTTCCAACTTCATCACCGTATTCGGCTGGGTTCCAGCTGGAATGATCAATTCCACTGGGCCATCTACCGTATCTACCTCTAACCGACAACCTAAAATTGCTTGCAGGTAGCTAACTTTGATTTCCGAGAGAATATTAATCCCATCCCGTTGGAATTCTTCGTCCTCATTGACGAACAAGTAAACATACAAATCCCCAGGAGGGCCGCCGCGCTGACCAGAATCTCCTTCACTAGAAATCCGTAAGCGTGTACCATTATCCACCCCAGCCGGAATGGTAATTTTGAGTTTCTTTGTGACTTGATTTGCGCCCTTACCATCACAGGCATCACACTTATCTTCAATCACCATCCCAGTGCCATTACAGGTGGGACAAGTCGAGACTTGGGTGAAACTGCCAAAGGGTGTTCTCGTGACACGGCGGACTTGACCAGAACCGCTACAAGTTGAACAAGTCCGAGGGCGGGTTCCAGGTTTAGCACCAGAACCGCTACAGACTTCACAATTTTCTAAATGTGAAATGCGAATTTCTTTTTCGCCACCAACTACCGCTTCCCGAAAGTCTAACTTCAGGTCTAGCCGCAGGTCATCGCCCCTCGCAGGCCCACTGCGCCGTCTTTGTTGCGTGGGATTACCCATACCGCCAGCAAAGCCACTAAAAATGCTTTCAAAGATATCGGCAAAACCACCCATATCGCCGACATCTTGAAAGCCCGAGCCAGCAGCACCCGACACACCCTCTGGCCCAAAGCGATCGTAACGAGCGCGGGTTTCGGGTTCCGAGAGTACCTCATAAGCGCGGTTAATTTCTTTAAAGCGATCCTCCGCCCCCGGTTCTTTGTTCACGTCTGGGTGATACTTCCGGGCTAAACGGCGATAGGCTTGTTTGATTTCTTCTTTGTCGGTGTCACGAGAGACACCCAGGATTTCATAATAGTCGCGGGCCATATAGCAAAGGTAAAAGTTAGAAGGAAGAAAGCAGAAGTCAGTAGAACGTCACTCACGGTCGCTTGCTACTTTACGGGAAGAAGTTTTGCTTTACAGAATATGTAAGAGCAACACAGTATCCTTTAAAGGGAAGCTTGCCGGAGTCCAGGCAGAAGATAAAATTAATTTTTGTTAATAACTGATTTTACCCTTTACCTTTTACAAAAATCACCGACAAATCTTGAGCAACAGGTGCTTTCCTCGTGGGAGACGACAAAAGCTATAGAAGTTAGGAACAGGGGAAGCCTCTGCTCAGACTTCTCACTGCCGAGTCGGCTGTCTCTTTTACAATTGTGCTACTTAGGAGAGGAAAACCCCGCCCATCAACCAGAGGGGCTAGCCGCACCATGAGGTGTGGAAAACCACCCTTATGCAATGGAAGTACATTTGAACTGGCACACTGCCTAGCTCAAAGTAATTTGCTTCTACAATCTAGCAAACTGCTGGGGTCTTGTGAAACTTCGGTAATTTTATAATCAATATATTTAGATATATTAAAGCGCCTTAATAAAAATCTGCAACTTAGGGGAGTAGGGAGTGGGGAGTAGGGAGTAGGGAGCGGGGGAGATGAGGGAGATGAGGGGACAAGGAGAATAACCATGCTCAATGCCCAATGCCCAATGCCCCATTCCCAACCTTTAATCTATCGCCTCATAATCAGCCTGTGCAGTACTTTCTTCGTCAAAATCAAAATTGAATTGTGGTATTAGTGTCCCATTCATTGGTGAGTCTGCTTCTGGGGTAAAGTGACCAGATGAACCCCCCTCAATCTCATCAGTTTGGCTGTTAGCTCGATTGTAAACATCAGCACCAATTGCAAACAGCGTTTGTTGGAAGTCGTCTAAGCGCTGCTTAAATTCCAGTGTGGAAATGCTGGAGTCAATCATTGCAGCTTGGAGTTGTGAAACTTTTTCACTAGCCAAGGTTTTCATCTGGTCGCCGATAAAGTTGCTATTATCCTTGATGGTGGATTCATAGCTGAACAACAGATTATCTGCTTGGTTTTTGAGTTCAACCAGTTCTTTACGTCTTCTATCTTCTTCGGAAAACAGTTCGGCTTCTTGGCGCATCCGTTCGACTTCGTTGGTACTCAAGCCACCTGTATTGGTAATCCTAATACTCTGTTCTCTACCAGTACCTTTATCTTGGGCAGAAACCTTCAGGATGCCGTTAACATCGATTTCAAAGGATACTTCAATTTGCGGTACACCACGGGGCGATGGGGGAATTCCTGCTAGCAGAAATTTGCCGAGACTCTTGTTATCTCGTGACATTGCCCGTTCACCCTGGAGGATGTGAATTTCCACCGAGGTTTGCCCATCAACTGCTGTGGAAAAAACTTGTGATCTACTCGTAGGAATTGTGGTATTGAGCTCAATAATTTTGGTGAATACTTCACCCAAGGTTTCAATTCCCAAAGATAGAGGGGTGACATCCAATAGTAAGAGATTATCAACTTCGCCACCTAACACACCTGCTTGGATAGCCGCTCCTAATGCTACAGCTTCGTCAGGGTTGATGGAGCGATCGGGAGCTTTGCCGTTGAAAAACTTAATCAGGGCGTTTTGGACTGCGGGAATACGCGTAGAACCACCTACCAAAATAATCCGATCTATGGCTGATGGTTTGAGATCCGCATCTTTGAGCGCTTGGATCATCGGTTCGATGGTACCTTCAATTAATTTCCCTGCCAGTTCTTCAAATTTAGAGCGGCTGAGTTCCATCTCCAGATGCTTTGGCCCGCCGTCATCAGCTGTGATAAATGGCAAGTTGATGGAAGTACTTACCATATTGGAGAGTTCAATTTTTGCCTTTTCCGCTGCTTCCCGCAGACGTTGCAATGCCATCTTGTCTTTGGAAAGGTCGATTTTCTCTTGTTCTTGAAAACGTTCCATCATCCAAAGAACGATCGCATTATCAAAGTCGTCTCCACCCAAGTGGTTGTTACCACAAGTCGCTTTAACTTCAAAAACGCCATCTCCAAGTTGCAGGATCGATACGTCAAAAGTACCGCCTCCCAAGTCAAATACTAAAATTAGCTGCTCTTGGTCTTGCTTTTCTAATCCGAAAGCTAAAGCCGCAGCTGTTGGTTCATTGATGATTCGCAGGACTTCTAAGCCTGCAATCGTGCCAGCATCTTTAGTGGCTTGTCTTTGAGCATCTGTAAAATATGCTGGTACGGTGATCACTGCTTGAGTAACTTCCTCACCCAAGAAATTTTCTGCATCCTGCTTCAGCTTTTGCAGGATCATGGCAGATAGTTCTTGTGGCGTGTAGTTTTTTGAGCGAATTTGGACATCAACGGTATCATCTCGACCTTTGACACAGTTGTAGGGGACGCGATCGCGTTCTATTTCAGTATCTTCCCAACGCCGCCCGATGAATCGTTTAATACTGTAAATTGTGTTCTCAGCATTGGTTACGGCTTGGCGCTTTGCCAATTGACCAACCAAGCGATCGCCACTCTTCCCAAATCCCACAATACTTGGAGTAGTTCGTCCACCTTCAGAATTGGAGATCACAAGTGGTTGACCACCCTCCAAAACTGCGACGCAACTGTTAGTAGTGCCTAAGTCGATCCCAATAACTTTTCCCATATTTGACAGTATTTTTACTGAGTCTTTCTGCTGTAATGTGTCGCGGACTAACTTTTTTTGCTCCAAACAAAGGCTAGCGGATAACGTCTGTGCAACTCCTGTTGCTGGTAGCAAGAGAGAAGGTGAAACACAGAGAGTTATCCAAAGCCTTGTCCTTGTATAGGTACGCGATGCTCGTCCTTGCTAGAACCCAGGCACTTGAGGTCAGCGAGGCGAGCGATTACAGCTTAACTGTTGGCTGAACTCGACTGATCTTCTGATGCCGCAGGGCTATCTTCCTTGGGAGCAGCTACCTTGACCATTGCATGGCGTAGCACGCGATCGCCTAAGAAGTATCCGCGCACTAACTCTTCTAACACTGTTCCTTCAGGATGTTCATCCGTAGGTTCCCGCATTACTGCTTCATGCAAGTTAGGATCAAATTCTTGACCTTCAGGACGCATTGGTGATACACCCAAGCGCTTCAGGCTATCTACTAATTGTTTGTAAACGCCTTGGTAACTTTTGTGCATGGTCATTTCGCCATCAGATTGAGGTTTCAGGTGCGATCGCGCCCGCTCAAAATTATCGACCACTGGCAGCAATTCCAAAATCGTATTCCGCTTCACCTGCAACTCTAGGTCTTCTTTTTCTTTGCTAGTGCGTTTCCGGTAATTCTCAAAATCAGCGGCAATCCGCATATATTGAGTACTACGCTCCTCTAGTTGCGTTTTAACGGACTCTATTTGTTGAGTCAGTTCTGCCAAAGCTGCTGTTTCCACTTCAGTTTTCTCAGTTGCAGCGACGCTATTTTCGGAATTGACAGCAGTATCGCCTGACATATTTGTTTGGGCTGCCACTTGCTCTGTCACCTCGCTTCCAGATTCATTGAAATTAATTTGGGCTGGGGAGTCACTCTTCATTGCTTGCTTTACCTCTGTTGGTTCACCCAATTGCTGGCTTGTATTGTTTATCTGTTTATTTTCATCCATCATTATCTACTCATTCCAGATCCTATTTATGGCAGTGTATCTCTACAGCTTGCAACCGTCGTCATCCACGACGTGCCGCTGAGGCTGATTTTGTTGCCGACAAGTTCCTGGAAGTGATGTAACTGTCCTCATTATTGTGACAAATGGTGAACACGTTAGCCCAGACGCCACTAAGGCGGGAACCCGAACGAGTAGGACTGGGGACTGAGTATTAGGGACTGGGGACTAGGGAGATTGGTCAATAGATCCGCGCTATAGGGCTTTAGCAATGCTTATTGGAAATCTTTTTTTCTTTTTCCATAGCTAAAGGCATTGGCTTTGGGATTTTTTATGCTGTTAGCTATAGCGCAATACGCTTGGGTTAAGGGCTAATAGTAGAAAATTGTGGGTTTTCGAGACGCGATAAATCGCCGTCTCTACAAGTATTTTGGTCTTATCTGAACTGTATTGAGCTATCGCTAACAGAACTGTTTCAGAGACTTGTGACTTTTTTGGCAAATGAGAATTCTGTCTCACAGCCTGGGAATACTTTAAGCAGAGGTTTCCCTACTCATTCGCTCATTTATGAACTCGTCACCACAACGGCGCAGTACCGCTCTAACTACCAGAACAGAGTTTTCGCCCTTTGGCAACAAGCTAGTGCAATCTGGCTATGTCAATACCGAACAGATGAGGCAGGCATTAATTGAAAGCCGCAAATCTGGCAGACCTTTAACGGAAGTCTTAGAGTCAATTACTGGGCAACAACTATCGCCTGAGTTGCTCAGGCAATACAAAAAACAACAGCTATTTGAACTGAAAATACTATACGGAGTTGAATTCCTTGATCCGGAAGTCAACTCCGTTGGCAACACGATGATGGGGAACCTGATTGAAACCCTCATCCCAGTGGATATCTGTCGTCGTCATCGTTTAGTACCACTATCAAAACACGAAGACCAAACCCCACCCTCAGTTTTAGTGGCGATGGTCGCTCCAGATAATCTAGAGGCTTCCGATGACCTGAACCGCATTTTGCGCCCGCAAGGCTTGGCGTTGCAGCGCATGGTGATTACCCAGGAAGATTATCAACAGCTAATCAACCAATATCTGGATGAAATGGCTGTTAAGCAGAAGCACCTGGAACAAGAAAAGTTTACAGATATTAATCAGGATTTAGAAAACCTCGGAAATCTCGATCTTGCAGATGCTCCTGAAGAAATGGAGGCTGATTTAGGAGCAGCGATGAAGGGTGCAGAGGATGCCCCAGTTATCAACCTAGTTAACAGAATCCTGGCTAAAGCTTTGCATGAGGGCGTTTCTGATATTCATATTGAACCGCAAGAAGAAAACTTACGCATTCGCTTTCGGAAGGATGGGGTACTGCGCGAAGCTTTCGATCCCCTACCGAAAAAAATCATCCCAGCGGTGACAGCCCGATTTAAGATCATCTCCAATCTAGACATTGCTGAACGCCGTCTACCCCAGGATGGACGCATCCGGCGGATGTTTGAGGGACGCAAAGTGGATTTCCGGGTGAATACCTTACCCAGTCGCTACGGGGAAAAGGTGGTACTGCGGATTTTGGATAACTCCTCCACCCAACTGGGATTAGATAAGTTAATTACCGATCCAGAGACTTTACATATTGTCCAGGATATGGTTAGCCGTCCCTTTGGGCTAATTTTGGTAACTGGGCCAACTGGTTCTGGGAAAACAACCTCGCTATATTCTGCACTCTCAGAAAAGAACGATCCCGGAATTAATATCAGTACCGTAGAAGACCCAATTGAGTACAGCCTTCCAGGGATTACTCAAGTACAGGTGATTCGGGAAAAAGGACTAGATTTTGCTACCGCATTGCGGGCTTTCTTGCGGCAAGATCCAGATGTGCTGCTGGTGGGTGAAACGCGGGATAAGGAAACAGCAAAAACAGCAATTGAAGCTGCCTTGACTGGTCACTTAGTATTAACTACCTTACATACCAATGATGCCCCAGGTGCGATCGCTCGTTTGGGAGAAATGGGGATTGAGCCTTTCATGGTTTCTAGTTCCCTAATTGGCGTTCTAGCTCAACGTTTGGTGCGGCGTGTATGTTCTGAATGTCGTGTTCCCTACACTCCCACAACCGAGGAACTAGCTCGTTATGGTCTATCAGCTTCCTCTGATGTGGGAATCACCTTCTACAAAGCTAACACCTTGACATTAGATGCGATCGCAGATGCCAAAGGCAAAAATCAACTTTGCCCAAAATGTAATGGTATCGGCTACAAAGGGCGTTGTGGTGTGTATGAAGTCATGCGAGTCACCGAAAACCTGCAAACCCTGATCAACGAAGATGCACCCACGGAACGCATCAAGGAAGTGGCAATAGAAGAGGGCATGAAAACCTTGCTGGCTTACAGTTTGGACTTAGTGCGTGAAGGTTCCACGACTCTAGAAGAAGTAGAACGAGTGACGTTTACCGATACTGGTTTGGAAGCAGAGTTAAAAGCCAAACGCAAGACTGGTCTTACCTGTCGGAGTTGCGATGCCACATTGAAACAAGAATGGCTGGATTGTCCTTACTGTATGACACCTCGGTTTTAAGACTAATGGTCATTAGTCATTAGTCGATGCTTAGTAAATTTAAACAAATGACAACTGACAAATGACAAATGACAAATAACAAATATTAAAAGGAAGCAGAACTATGGAAATGATGATTGAAGACTTGATGGAGCAGTTGATTGAAATGGGTGGCTCGGATATGCATTTATCCGCAGGTTTGCCTCCCTATTTCCGCATCAGTGGTAAACTCACCCCCAGAGGTGAGGATGTATGGACAGCAGCTCAATGTCAAAGGCTGATTTTTAGTATGCTCAACAACACCCAGCGTAAAACCTTAGAGCAAAACTGGGAGTTGGATTGTTCTTATGGTGTTAAAGGTTTAGCTCGCTTTCGGGTCAATGTCTATAAAGAACGTGGTTCTTATGCTGCTTGCTTACGGGCATTAAGTTCTAAGATTCCTAACTTTGAAAAATTAGGTTTGCCAGATATCGTGCGGGAAATGACAGATAAGCCCAGAGGGCTAATTCTGGTGACAGGCCCTACAGGTTCCGGCAAAACAACGACTCTAGCGGCAATGATTGACTTGATTAACCGCACCAAGGCAGAGCATATTTTAACGGTGGAAGACCCAATTGAATTTGTCTATGAACCAATTAAAAGCTTGGTTCACCAGCGGCAACTGGGTGAAGATACTAAGAGCTTTGCTAATGCCTTGAAAGCAGCTTTGCGGGAAGATCCAGATATTGTTCTGGTGGGAGAAATGCGCGATTTGGAAACGATTTCTTTGGCAATTTCCGCAGCGGAAACAGGACACTTAGTATTTGGTACGCTACACACCAGTTCAGCCGCACAGACAGTTGACCGGATTATTGACGTTTTCCCTCATGAAAGACAAACCCAAGTGCGGGTGCAGTTGTCTAACTCCTTAGTGGCGGTATTTAGCCAAACCTTGGTGTCTAAGAAAAACCCTAAACCCAATGAATATGGCCGGGTGATGGCTCAAGAAATTCTGATTGTTACTCCTGCTATTTCTAACTTGATTCGAGAAGGCAAAACATCTCAAATTTACTCAGCTATTCAAACTGGCGGCAAATTGGGAATGCAAACTCTGGAGAAGGTTTTAGCCGATTTTTACAAAGCAGGAACGATTTCTTTTGAAGCGGCGATGTCTAAAACTTCTAAGCCAGATGAAATTCAACGTCTCATTGGTAATTCTACACCGCAAGGAGCTGCCGCAGGTGCGAAACCTGGTGCGACTGCCAAAGCGCATTAATGAGGGAGAGCAGGGGAGAAGTTGCAGTAAGTTTTTCCCCTCTGCCTCTTATGCCCAATGCCCAATAAATAACAACTATTTTGAAAAAAATTAATTTATGCCAAACTATGTTGCCCGTGTTCGGGATTCTCAAGGAAAATCCCGAACGGAAAAAATTGTTGCAGAATCCTTGACGCAAGCTCGTACTAATCTCAGAGATCAAGGTTTTGTAGTTCAAGAACTCAAGCAATTTCAGGGATTTCAGCTAGATGTTGCTTTCAAAAAATTCCAGAATTCCTTAGTGAAGGTTTCTGTAAAGGACAAAGCCGTTTTTTCTCGTCAATTTGCCGTTTTGATGAATGCGGGGGTTGCGATC
Organism: Nostoc sp.; assembly: GCA_041743605.1. Lineage (GTDB taxonomy): Bacteria > Cyanobacteriota > Cyanobacteriia > Cyanobacteriales > Nostocaceae > Nostoc. Next base: position 7,600 of record JBGTMK010000172.1, on the reverse strand, counting down.
GTTAGAAGTCTGGGGGTGCTTTCTGAACAGTGTAGTAATACTAAACTGAAACAAGCTCTTGTGGATATTAGCAACGATGTTCAAAGCGGAATGAATCTTTCTGAGTCAATGCGGAAGCATCCTGACTGCTTTGATGGATTATATGTGAGTATGATTCAAGCAGGTGAGGTTGGTGGTGTTCTAGACGAAGTATTAAATCGTTTAGCTAAGTTGTTAGAAGATGTTGCGCGCTTACAAAACCAAATTAAATCAGCATTGTCTTATCCAGTGGTCGTGGGTTTCATAGCAGTTGCGATCTTTCTCGGCATGACCATTTTTCTTATTCCCGTTTTTGCGAAGATTTTTACAGAAATTGGAACTGAATTACCAGCTCTAACGCAATTTTTGATGGATGCTAGTCAATTTTTGAGAAGTCCGAAGGCTGTCGTACTTTTCGGTGCTCTTGTAGGACTGAAATTTGCCTTTACACAATACGGTAAAACTCCTGTTGGTCGCATCACAATTGATCGTCTTTCCCTCAAAATGCCATTATTTGGTGACTTAATTCAAAAATCTTCGGTTGCCCGCTTTAGTCGGACTTTTGGTTCTTTGACTCGTTCAGGTGTACCAATATTAACTTGCTTGGAAATTGTCCGAGATACATCAGGAAACCAAGTAATTGCCAATGCCATAGACGCAGCCCGCATAGAGATTCAACAAGGAGGTATGATTAGTATTGCTTTACAAAAAGATGCCGTTTTTCCGGCTATGGCAATTCAGATGATTAGTATCGGAGAAGAAACTGGAGAATTAGATGCAATGTTGATGAAAGTTGCCGATTTCTACGAAGATGAAGTCGAGCAAGCTGTAAAAGCAATGACTAGTATTTTGGAACCGGTGATGATTGTAGTTCTAGGGGGAATGGTTGGAACCATTTTGCTAGCGATGTATCTGCCTATGTTTGCGGTATTTGAAAAGATGGGATAAAAGATTAATAGTTAGGAGTTATAAGTCATGAGTTAGGAATTAAATTTTTCATTCCTAACTTTTAACTCTTAACTGATTAATTTTATTCTTAACTCCAAACTCTTAACTCCAAACTCCTCACTCCGAACTATTTAATAAACTATGACTGTGCAAAAATCTCAGTACGAGGCGAGTTTGGCAGAGTATAGCAATCATCTAGCTGCGATCGCCTTACTAAAGCAATATCGGCCATACTTGGAGATGATTCCCAGTCTGCGCCGTCCAGATGAAAGCCTCATCACTATCCCCTTGCCAATTGTTCGGCTTCGCAACACTGCTACAACAGCCCCACAAACGATTTGCTTACCCTGTGATGTGGCAATTTTGATGTGCGATCCTGAGTGGAAAATCAAAACTGGAGCCGAAATTTTAGTTTTTATTCATCGCGCTCACGAAGACTTTTCTGATTTGTTGGGACGTTGGCGACAAACCCAAGTTTTCCTTGACAATGATTATGAGTGGCTGATGCCTCTCCGGCACAGTCATATTTTGAGTGAGGGAGCTAATACTATATATCCTTTGTTTGTTGTTTTTAGTGAGACTTTAGAACGCATCCAAAGAGGCCTTGTGGGGGCTGAACTCCCATTTATTATGCAAACATCAGATTTGCTGCTTGAAGAGAATTTCACAGATATTTTCTCTCCAGAAATTCCACCAGCTTAGAAAAAGTTATGAATATGCTTTCTTAGCTCACGGTTGAGGGCGAATTTCATTAGCACAAGAACGACCTTGTTCAACATCAGTAATATTAGCAAAAGTTGTTTCTGCAATATTGTAGAGAGCTTCTGCTGTAAAAAAGGCTTGATGTCCGGTAATCAGTACGTTGTGGAACGTTGTCAGACGCTGAAAAATATCATCTTGAATAATTTCGCCAGACAAATCCTCAAAGAATAATTCTGATTCTTGTTCGTACACATCCACACCAAGATAGCCAATTTTACCAGACTTCAATCCCTCAATTACAGCTTGGGTATCAATCAGCGCTCCTCGGCTAGTATTAATTAGCATCACACCTGGCTTAATCTGTTCTATAGCCTCGGTGTTAATCAAGTGATGGGTTTCGGCAGTCAGGGGACAATGCAGGGAGATAATATCAGAGTTGGCAAATAGCTCAGGTAGTTCTACATACTTTCCACCTAGCGCCTCCAATTCTGGATTGCGATAAACGTCATAAGCCAGTAGATTACAGCCAAATCCCTTCATAATTTGTCCTAAAATCAGACCGATTTTGCCGGTGCCAACAATCCCTACTGTGCGCTCATGCAAATTAAATCCCAACAGTCCATCTAGGGAAAAGTTGCCTTCTCGGACACGGTTATAAGCACGGTGAATTTTGCGATTTAGGCTCAAAATTAATCCTACAGCATGTTCTGCTACCCCATAAGGTGAATAAGCAGGAACGCGCACAACGGTAATTCCTAAGTCTGCTGCGGCTTGTAAGTCTACATTGTTAAATCCTGCACAGCGGAGGACAACCAAGCGAGTTCCCCGTGAAGCAAGAAGCTCTAAAGTTGGGGCATCAACCTGATCATGCACAAATACGCAAACTGCGGGAAATCCGGCTGCAAGGATAGCCGTATCCCGATTTAAACGAGGTTCAAAAAATACTAACTCGTGTTGGCTGGGAGAGTTTGCATCTGACAAAAACTGCCGATCGTAGGCTTTTGTACTGAAAACTGCTACTTTCATGCAAAACCTCAAGCTTTATGCTGCACGGTGTTCGAGTACATAATACCTTGACGTTTAGAGCAGCGATGTCTACAACGAGCGTAGCTAGGACACCTTTAAACATTGTCAGTTTTAGGGATTGGTTTTTGTGCAAGGGCGTCCAGAACTAAAGCAAAAATTTATAATTCAGTTTTTGTTGGTATTAATTTTTTCCAGAATTTATCGAGTAAGGCAGGAGGCAGATAACGCAGCCCACCCCTCCGTTCCACTCGCAATGACATATCATAAGTGATTAAGCGGAGATAATATAATACACCCTACTGAGATTTTTTCAGAAATCAAATATGATTCCTATAGAAACCGCTGTTACACAGACGAAATCCTTTTGTGTGGGTTTCCAAGCCTATATTTGTATAGCTCAAGTTCTATTAGTTAGGTATTTTTGCAAAACTGAGATGGTTGCAATGTTTCAGCTATTACCATTGTGAAAAAGGGTATTTTACTAAATTACTGTTGAAATATCTGAAGTCATCAGAAACTTCTTGTCCAATCCAGATTGGGAGTTCAATTTGCTGATTTTCATCACTAAGTTCAACTTCTGCTAAGATTAGTCCTTTATTAACACCGTCAAACTCATCTATTTCCCAAATCAAACCACCGAACTCTATTTTATATCTGATTTTTTCTATAAAGGGACGTTCACATAATGTCTCCAACATTTCTTGAGCATCTTTAACAGGAATAGGATACTCAAACTCTAATCTCGAATATTTAACATTAGGGCCTTTAATGGTCAAATAACTTTTTTCCCCTACTATACGTATACGTACAGTAGCTTTGTCTTGTGTAGCAATATATCCTTGACGATATATACTACCTTCAGCTAGTCCTCTCCAGCTATCTCCTTGTACTAAATATTTACGCTCTATTTCTTTCGCCATTTTACTTACCTGATTATTTTCTTTTATTGATTAAAATAATACAGCGGAATTCAGGAGCGGGGTATCAACCTTTTCCTGATAAAAATATTCCGCCGACAAGGGGCTTTTATCAAGCTAGAAAGACTTTTAATCCTCCATGCCCAAGATGCTACCTTGAATTGAAATATTTGATATTTATTTATATGCAAGAACTCACTAAACTTTCTTGTTTAAGTTGTTCTTTGGCGAAAACCAATTCTTGATGAGCATTTTTAAATTTTGTTTGATCTGTAAATTTATGATCAAAACACTTCAAATAAGCTTCCAGATACCGAATACGTAAGGCTGGATCAGCCGGACTTATAAGAAAGGGGAGGTCAGCTTCAACCATAAACCGGATAGCTAACAAGGGTATAGGACTACGAAGTGGACGAAAATTTAGGTTGTGCAGACCAGGACTTTCGTTACGTTTATGAAATTCTCCTATCATTAAGCCTGACTCAACAAACAAAGGTTTAAGTTTTTGTTGAACACTATCTATTTTAGAAGTATCTTCTATATGGATGTCAGGAAAGATAAGTAAAAAAGCTCTATTGATTGCTAATTCCTGTTCTTTAACTTCCATCTTAAGAAAGATATCTCGGTAGTGTCCGACAAGCTCTTGCAATTGTTCTGGATACAAATCTTTTGTGCGAATAACTGCTAGACGAATACTGTTTGACTTAAGAGCAAAAGGTACAAAAGGACAAACTACACCAGGTCTGCCTAAGTTAGGATGGGGCTTTCCTAAAAAATTTTTCACCCACTCCATAATTTCAATTAAGTAAGAAAGGTCTTCGTGTTGCTGGAGTTGTTCTATTTCACGAGTTGTATAGAGTTGCATGAGCTTCGGTGGAATGGAGTAACTGTTTAATTTTTATCAAAAATTAGTTTTACAATACAAATTAGTTTGCATGTCAAACTAATTAGAGGCCATTTATAAAGTAAACCTTAAATTGTCGGGTGCGTTATCGTTTATTTTTTAAAATATTTCAGATGTAAGACTCCTACTTGATTTTTGAAGAAGACTAAGTATACATCTATTCCTTCTTTACTGTTTCCTGTTTCCTACCCACATCTGTATCTTATAGGAATCCGGTTTGATTCCTATAAGATACAGATGTATTACCATGATCCGAAATATGCTCCTACTTTTTTTACACTCTTAAGTTTCTGTTATTTTTAATAAAAATATTATAAAGTTTGTGTTGATATAGTGATTTTTACTGTAAAAGTTTTGTGTTGATTTAACAGCAACTATAAAGCTATTAGCGGGCTAGTATAATTTTTCCTAAGTAAAATATCACAAACTAAGTCCAATTTTATAGCTATGTATTACTTATTTTCGATTGTTTAAGCTCAAACTTTAGCTATTTACTGTAAATACTGCCAATTTAGCTTTATTTTTATTTAAGTCCCAAAAAATAAATTATGTATAAATTGTAGGGGAGGCAGAATCATTGAGGACTTCTGCTGTTCCCCCTACTCTTAGACTTAAACAAGCTACTCACAAAATTAGATTGGATATTTGTTCACTTAGAAGTCCCTTATTTATCAACAAATTCTTTGACCACTGCCATAGCGTCAGGAGGAATCTGCGTAATTAGGCGAAATGGGAATGCAGGAGTTGAAGCAAATTGGGCATAATCTGATGTCAGAAAGATAGCGTAGTTTTTAGCTTCTGGAGTCATCTGTGCAGCAAAGGCCAAAGCTATAGCTTTAACGTACTTACGAACATCAGCGGCTTGTTCACCCACAACTTCACCGCCACTAATTGGTGTATTTGGTTGTCCTAGCTGATCTAAAGTGGTACTAGGGTCTTTTACACTTAGATGAGTAGATCCAAGTATACCAACTAGCCATTTTGGGGATGGGATTTTGTCAAATCCCACAATTTGTTCAGTTAAAGCTGGGGTGGTTTTATCTGCGGAACCTGCTAACACTAGGGTAGGGACTTGTACCTTAGTTAACCCAGTTTCGCCAAAAACTAGAGAAGTTGTAGGATTGAGAGCGATCGCCTGTTTGATTCTAGTATCTCGTACTTGATAGGTATTTTCTGGTAGTTCTTGAGCGATGCACTGCATACCTTCTCCAAGACTCAAACTAGCCAAGTTCTTTTGGCAGCGTTGTTTGAGACGTTCTAGTTGTAACTCGGCTCCAGCAATTGTTAAAGCTGTACCACCACCAAAAGAATAGCCAACAACCATCGCGTTCGTGGTTGCAAGTTTCCCAACAAGTGGATTATTAGCCGTTTGGTTGAGCTTTTCTAATTCGTCGAGGAGAAAACTAATATCTTGAGGACGATACAAAAACTCTTGAGGCTTTACAATTCTGGTTTTACCTTGTAATGCTAAGTTAGTATTTGCCTCATTACTACCGGGATGTTCTAAAGCTGCTACTACATAACCGTGGGATGCTAAATGTTTGGCTAGGTAACGCAAGTCCGTGCGGACTGATCCGAAGCCGTGAGAAAAGACAATTACAGGTTTGTTGGGAGTTGCAGCAGTTGACCAGTAAATATCAACTGGAATTTTGCGGTCACGTTTTTGGTCATTCAGGCTTAAGTTGAGTATTTTTACTTCGGCGTTTCCTGTTTGGCTGGGATCAAAAGAGAAAGCAACCTGCGGTGTTCTAGGCTGCGGTGTTGAGTCAAGTTGGGGAGTGATGTCTGACAACAAGCCGCTACGCGTCAACGCCAGCATAAATTGTTGAGTACGCCAAAAAGCTGTATTCAAACTCTCTGCAACTATAAAAGCCTGTGGCAAATCAATTTCTAAGCGTTTACTGGGATAAGCGGCGATAAAACTCAGTATAGAAAGACCCTGCGGTGCAGTAGAACCTAATATCAATCCTGCTCTCAATGCTTGTACTCCAGCTTTATCTTTTCGGGCTAAGGCTGTAGCGAAGTCATTCAGAATAGTTGTCCCAATCTGAGTATTAATTAACCTATTAATAGTTACAACATTCATCGGTATATTCATACCTAGCGCCCCCAAAAAGAAGCGGCGTTGTTCTTCAGATAATCCTTTAGCGTAAGGCTGCAAACTCCCAGGTAATTCCCCAGTTTTTGCAGCCTTTTGTAACTCAATAAGGGAGATGGATTCTGTAAATAAACCTAAACGCAACACAACTGTGTCAGCTGCCATGACCGAAGCATTTGTCCCGAATTGTGTAAGTACAATCGCGCCCAAGAAACCTGCAACTGTCTTAAGACTTCCCCAATTTATTCCCATAAACATTTATACCAAGTGTTACTTACGGGAATATAACGGATATTCGTGTATTTGACTACCCCATTAATCGCCTAGAAATAAAAGTAGATTTTTTCCTGAACTTGATAGCCATGTCTACGACGGGCTACGCCTACGCTTTGATTTCCTCAAGGCATCTGCCGATGCTAACAGAGCTACATCAAAACGGTTGAAGAAGAATTCAGAAGTCAGAATGGGCTAAACCTTAGCTATCCGCTAACAGGAGTCAGAATAAAGACGCTTTTAGCGTCTCTGAAAGAGAAGAGAAGGCTTTACACTGCGCTATCTGCCACTCGTACAGAATACCCAACTGAATTCTGACTCCTGACTCTTGAATTCTGTTTCGATAACAAAAGCAACAAATTATAGAATTTATCATAACTAAAAATTTGAGCATGAATCAGTGTTAACAGCCACAAAATTCCGACTGTTTCTCAGCTAGGTTTAATACTGTAACAGCGACAATCTAACATTTTTTATTCAGAGCAACTAGATTTATGTATTGGGTCAAAAAATCGGCGGTAATCTCATCCTAGCAAGAGGGGTGGGAGGAATACCCACTCGTCGATTTAGTTATTAGTACTAATGACAAATGACTAATGAATAATGACCAATTAACTAATGACCAATGACCAATGACCAATAACTAATAACTTTTAGAAGCTGTTGCAGAGGTGTTGCAGGTGGATAGTCTTACTGCTGTAGCTGCTCTATCAT
>JBGTMK010000171.1:0-7499 GCA_041743605.1 Nostoc sp. | reverse complement strand
TGCAACTTTTAGCAGTGGTAATAGTGGAAAATTAACAGTTAATACAAAAAAGTTAACAGTTAAGTATGGCGGAATAATTAATACTTCTACTCGCTCAACTGGCAAAGCTGATAGCCTTATTATTAATGCTTCTGATTCTATAGATATAATAGGTAGAGTTCCAGGCGCTGTAAATCCCAGTCTCATCAATTCATCTGTTATTGATTCCAATAAAAGTTTTCAAGAGCTATATCTGCTGCCTTCAGCATTGAGAGGGGATTCTGGAAGCGTAACGATTAATACTAACGAGTTAAATATTGCAGATGGCGCATTAATTAGTGTCAAGAATGATGGTTCTGGCAATGCTGGAATAATTAATATTAACGCTGATGCAATCCATATTTCAAATTACGGTGGTATCACAGCAACCACTGCTATCGGTCAGGGGGGTGATATTGATATCACCTCAAAATTCGTTCGATTAGACAATGGCATTATCTCTGCAACTGCTGGACAACAAGGCGCTAATGGTGATGGTGGAAACATCACTGTAGACACAGATGTTTTATTTAGCTTGGAAAATAGCACTATCACAGCCAACGCTTTTGAAGGACGCGGCGGGAATATCTGGATAAATGTTCGTGATGCATTCCTTTTCTCTCGGAATAGCCTAATAGAAGCCAGTTCTGAATTTGGAATCAATGGCACAGTTCAAATTAATGGACTTGCCATTGATTCCAGGGGCATTAAAGCAGCGCCAGAAGTCGTTCAAGAAAGTCCTAAAATATCATCGGGTTGTGCTGCACAGTCAGGCACAGGGACAGATATGTTAACTGTGGCTAGCAACAGTCCACCACCTAATTTTGACGAATATTTAGATAGTCAACCTATCTGGCAGAGAAATTTTATTTCATTTGAGTCCATTAAACATTCATCTGAATTACATTTGTCAACAATTAAAGAGACTACGAAAATTGTAGAAGCTCAAAGTTGGGTAATAGATTCTAGGGGAAATGTCGAATTAGTTGCGACAGCACCTAATCAAGTGACACTTGATAGCTTTTTGTCCACCAGTTCCTGTACATCGCTCAGTTCTGTAGTAGAAGTATTCCCATCACTAGCAACAGAGTAAAGCAATGATTAAATGGAGATATTGCCTAAAATATGCTCTTTTAGGCATTCTAGCCTTGTCAATAGTTCTAACTCGATCATCTTTATTGCTGGCTCAGTCCACCAAAAAAGAAACACATATACAACAGGCTGAATTGCTAACCCAAGTAGGTAGAAAACAATTAAATCAAGGTCAAGCAGCAGAAGCCCTTGACAGTTGGCAACAAGCCACGAAAATTTACCGTCAGAACAAAGATGCCGAAGGTGTTAGTGGAAGTTTAATTAATCAAAATTTTGCCTTGCAGAAGTTAGGTTTACACTCACAGGCTTGTGAAACACTTTTGGAAGCTCTAAAGGTAAAGAATTTGAACTGTAACCCAACACTATTAGAACCTACCGAATACGAGAAGTTACAACTGACAACAGCAATACACCAGTTAAAATTAACACCAATAAATTTACTGGGATTACAAAGCATGGGGCAAGTCCTACGTTTAGTTGGTAAGCTGAATGAATCTGAACTAGTTTTGGAAGAAACGCTATTATTTGCTAAACAGACATCTTCAGAAAAAGTCAGCGATATTTTGCTGTCATTGGGTAATACAAAACAGTCCATCTATCAACGAGCGCGAGATGAGTACAAATGGGTAGAAGAACCCATATTTAGAGAGACGATCATAGATTCTATTCTACAGAAGGCAGAGGAGTCACTTAAGACATATCAACTTTTAGTAGATCGGACAAGTTTTTCACAAGGAATAAAACTACAAGCGCAACTGAACCGTTTAAACTTATTGCTAGACTTTAATGAATGGCTAACAGATAAACATAAGCTAAAAGATGCTCATACAAAAGTTAGTCAGCAGATTCAACCATTAGCAAATCTTATATTGCAAAACCCTTCAGCATTTTCTCAATTGTCACCAGAACAATCTATTCAAGCTCAATTAAAATTTGCTAATATTCTAAGTAAAATTCAAAATAAATCGTTGCAATCAGCAGCTATTCAGTATGCTAAGTCTGCCTTAAAAACCGCTAAATATATTAATAACAAACTCTTAGAATCTAAAAGCTTAGGCGCTTTAGGTAAGTTAAACACAGAGGAATCACAAATATATTTTAAAAAAGCTTTGAGTTTAGCTCAGTCAATTAATGATGTGAATCTTCTCTATGAATGGCAACAGCAATTAGGGAATTTATATCAGAAACAAGGTAAAACTGAAGCAGCGATTCAAGCTTATGGCGCGACTATTGACAGCATTACACAAATTCGTGGCAATCTCTTGTCTAGCAATTTAGATGCACAGTTTTTCTTTTACGAAAAAGTAGAGCCTGTATATCGCAATTACATGCGACTGCTAGCAGAAAGTCCTTCTCCTAATTTAGAGTTAATACGCCAAACTTATGAACAACTTCAAGTAGCGGAGTTAGAGGATTATCTCAAATGCGGCAAACTCGACCTTGTTGCTTTAAATCAGCTTCAAAAATTGGATGACACCCCAGCAATAATTCACATTATTGATTTGAACAATAGGATAGAAGTAATTGTTCAATCTCCAGGCAACTCCCCTCATCACCACTCCGTTGATTCAAAATTAGTTAGAACTCATGTCAACACCTTGTTAGAAATTCTACAAGATGAAAAACTCGTTTATACTAAGGAACATATAATTACTTCACATTATCAAGTGCTATATAAAGAGTTAATTGCACCTTTAAAAAAATATTTGCCTGACTCCGGTACATTAATCTTTATTTTAGATAAATCTTTCCAAAGTCTGCCAATGAACTTGCTGCATGACGGGAAAGATTATTTAGTGAAGCACTATAGCTTTTCAGAAACTTTGGGTTCTAGAGTCCGAATGCCTAAGCTTTTACGACAAGATCAGATGAAAGCTTTCATCGCTGCTCTGTCTATACCCAGTCCCAGCTTGACAGATTCAAATGCTCCTCCAGGGGCAGAAGCTTTACCCCAAGCAAAACAAGAAGCAGAAGATGTCAGAAAACTAACTAATTCTTCACTTATATTATTAGATAAAGAATTTACTAGTTCTAACTTTGGGCAGAGAATAAGTGAAGAAAATTTTCCTATTGTTCACATTAGTACTCATGGACAATTTAGCTCTAAACTTATACGTACAGGATTTTTAGCTTATGATCGACAAATTAATATTAGAGAGTTTGACAGCTTACTAAGAAATAAAACTCAAGCTAGTTCCGATATAATTGAGTTGTTAGTTTTAAGCGCCTGTCAAACCGCTAAGGGTAATAAAAGATCAGCTTTAGGAATTGCTGGAGTTGCAGTACAAGCAGGAGCAAGAAGTACAGTAGCAACCTTATGGTTAGTAGAAGCAAACTCCACTGTTGAACTGATGGAAGAATTTTACAAAGGATTAAGAAAGGGTTTAACTAAAGCAGAGGCGTTAAGACAGGCGCAATTAGCATTAATGAAAAATCCTAAATATGCTCATCCTTACTACTGGGCACCCTTTTTAATCGTTGGTAGTTGGTTGTAAAAATCTATTATTTTTAACCCCTCTTCGACTTTTTTTAACTCAGATGAATTGTTACTTTTTTTCGCTAATTCAGATGCAGTCAAATATTGGCGTTTAGCTTCGTCTGGTAAACCTGCTTCAAAATAGCGCTCACCTAATACTCTATAAATGGTCGGATTTTTACTACCTGCCCTGACTGCCTTATTTAATATTTCAAGGCTTTCATCCAAGAAACCTCTAAATGCATATACAGCATCTATGTCAAGAACAGCTTCATCTTGAGGTAAACCTAGAGAATTGATTTGCTTTACTATATCTAAAACCAGTTTAATTTCCTGCTCAGAAAACAAGTTTACTACAAACGAATCCGCAGTGGGAGGAGAATCTTTTCTATAAGCGATAATAGAGATATTGAATGCTTGATCAAATGCTAATTCTTTTTCTTCTGGAGGGTAAGTAATTCTATTTTTATCTACAGTTTTTTCCCATTCAAACTCATACCCTTTTACTCTCACTTTATAAGAAGTAGCACCTGGAACAGAACGCCAAGCTATGTCTGGTCGAGTTTTCATTAATGAACTGGTATAAGGATAAATAATTTTAGGCTCATCCTCTTCTCCTGTTCCACCTTTTCGGATTAAGCAGACATCTATATTACTTGGATTGCAACTAGAACTAGATGTATCAGTTATTGTACATTTATCAGAAGGAATAGCTCCACTTGATAAATCTAAAATATTTCCTGAACTCAGGCATAAGAATTTTACATAACCACCATTCAAAACTTCTAATCGCTCTCCCTGACAAACTAAACTTCCTGGCTCAAAACGTTTGTCTCCTTTATTCATTACTCTTCCAAGTGGCGGGTTACAGCGAACCTGATTTCTTGTTACTCTTATAAGAGGTACGCTGGCGAAAAGTGGCGCATCTTTAATCAGAAGGATGTTCAAGCAGGACAATACAATAATTTTTGTACTAGTTCTCACTTTCTCTTGCTATTTATATCACTAATTAGCAGATTATCACTTTTTGAGAATACGATCTAGTAAATCTTCTCTCCATATAATAACTTCCGGCAGACCAGATTTGCCTAAAATGCACGCTGCTATAGAAATTCTAGCATCATCATTTTTACCTAAAGCTTCTTGGATTTGAGATAATAGGCAGTAAGCATCTATTCTCTGACCATCTAAATCAATCGCTTTTTCCAAATATTTTTTGGACTCCCTCAATCTATTTTGCATTAATCTTGCCCAGCCCAAATCTTTGTAGAACGAAGCTTGTAACTCCCTATTCTCAGTTTTACTTAAACCTTGTAAAGCTAAAGTAACAGCGGTATTATAATCACCACTTTTATTCTTCAATCTTGATAAAGCTGCAATAGCAAATAAAGCTTCACTACTACTTTTAATAGCTAATTTATATTGCTTCTCAGCTAAATCATATTTACCTTGTCCATCATAAAAAAATCCTAACCCGTAGTGTGACTCCCATTTATTAGGCTTTAACCTAAAAATTTTTTCATAAGTATTACTTACGCAAGTATAATCTTGTAATTGCTGACATACTACTGCTAAATTATTATAAGCACTATCATCTTTAGGATTATATTTTATAGCTAGTTCGTAATTATTTCTAGCAAGCTGAGGATCGTCCTTGTTGCGAAATCCTAGACCAAGATAGAAACTGGAGATTGAATAAGTCAAATCAGCTTGGTATTTAACTGCTATCCGAAAATTCTTTTCAGCATCAACCAATTTGTTTTCTTTGTAAGCTTTCTTACCTTGTTCTAAAAAATAATCTGCTACTATAGGGGATAGTTGAGAATTTAAGTTAATCGCTGTTTGAAAATTTCCTTGAGCATCTATCAAACGATTTTCTTGGTAAGCTTTTTTAGCTTGATTTAGATAATAATTAGCTATAAAAGGGAGAGATATATAGAACAAACCAGTAAAAGTTAAAGCCACTAAAACAACCGCACCCAACTGAAATGATCTCGATGTGATTACACGATGAAGTTTTGATTTAAATGGTAATTGCTCCAAACGCTGCAAAAGAGCTTGTGTAGATAGTGGACGCTTCGCTGGTGCCGGAGCCATCAGATCATCTAGCAAATCTGCAAAGGGTTTTTCAATGTGTCGTGCTTTATTTCTCCAGATAAGTCTTGTTGTGTTTGGGTCTGTTGGCAGGTCGAGTACACGAATTCCAGTTACTAAATATGCTAGCGTTCGCCCTAAGGCATAGAAATCTGATTGCGGTACTGCTTGCCCGTTAATTTGTTCTAGGGGAGTAAAGCCAGCCGTTACAAGTACTGTAACTTCATGCTGACCAAGCCCCATATCATTTCCCCCACTCCCACTAACTTTCGCTAGATATGTACGAGTTACTTCTCGAACTGCACCAAAATCAATTAAAGCTAACTGTCCATCAGGTTGAATAATTATATTAGAAGGTTTAATGTCTCTATGAAAAAAACCACTCCGGTGTACTTCATCAAGAATTTTTATTATTTGTGTAAGCCAATCTACAGCTAAAGCTTGAGATATTATTCCGTTAGCTTCCACCCATTTTTCTAAATTCAGTCCTTCAAATTTCTGCATCACCAAGCAATGCAAATCTATATAACTATTGTTTGGTTTAACAGTGAATAAATCGTCTATAACTCTAGGAATACCAGGATGATCAAATAACTGCAATGTCAGTGTTTCTCGCTCCAGCAAGCTGATTTCCTTAGGTCTTTGCGATCGCAACACCTTCATAACTTTACGAGTGCCTTTATCATCCACTACTTCAAAAATTTCTGTCCTGTAACGGAAGTCTAAAGGGCGTAATGGCTTAGTTAACCGAAACCTCTGGTCAATTAGCAGTTCGGTTCCGCAATTAAGGCATCTTTCACTATCGTCAGGATTCTGCCTCTGTTTACACTTAGGATTGATACAATAACCCACACGTTTAAGTTATTAGAAATAATTAAGCTGATTTAAAATCATAAACTACATTTTTAACTAATTTTAAAGCATAGGTGCAAACATACTTTACAACTTGAGGCTCTAAACTCAATAGTACTTCTTTACTATCATTTCTTTCTTGCTCAATTAAAGAACGTTCATATAAAGCCTCTATAGCTTCAAGTACTTCTGAGGTCGTTACCTCACATTTTTGTCTATTTTTAAAATTTTTAAGCAATTCGCTTAATGTAATTGAATTTACAGACTCTTGAGCTAGTTCTTCTGTTAAATAGAACATGATCCGTTTCTCTAAAATAGTTAAACGACCTTTCTCTTCAAATAATTCATCTAAGCTCTCTTGGAGTATATCTGTCATCAATACAGTTTGAAAATCTAAAAAATCCTTTACACTTCCACAAAAAAATCTTTGAATCTTTTCAGCTAGCATTTTTAAAGATAAAGGATTTCCACGATAAGTTTGAATTAAATCTCCCCATTTATCCTCATTAGTCAACCCGTACAAACGAAAAATCTCTAAAGCTTCCTTTCCCAAACCTTCAAGTTTTACCGTCCTAACTGGTTGTCCTTTTTTTTGTAGACGATTAAAATCAATAAATGGTTCACGACTGGTTAGCAGTAAACAACTTTGATGCTGTTCCTCTATGATTCTATTAAAGAACGTCCCATACTCTGCATACTGCCTACCGTAGGCATTGGAATCGGTATTTCTGTCTCCCTGTAATAACGACTCTGCTGAGTCGAGAATCACTAAACAACGATGTGAACGTAGGTAGTCAAACAATTTAGATGTCCTAGCTTGGATGGATTCTGGTAAATCTAGCTCCTGATTTTCTGAATAAGCCAAAATTCTAAGCAGGTCAGCAACTAAATCTGTAAGTAACGGGCTATATGAAACTGACTTCCAAATAAAATTATTAAATTCATACGACCCCATACGCAAAGTTTG
>JBGTMK010000170.1:0-3061 GCA_041743605.1 Nostoc sp. | reverse complement strand
AACTGAAAGGCGCTCACGCATTGGCATTAGCAACATTGTCATCAAAAATATTGAAAATTTCCGAACAAGAAGCAGCTATAGAACGAATAAAAGCAACAGAACAGGTATTAAAAGAAAGTTTAACTGTACCTGAGACACGCGATTTAATTAAGGGTATTAAAGCTAAGTATTTAACATCAGAACAATCAGAATCGAAAGAAGTAAAAGTAATTATTCAAAAAATCAGTAGTGGATTATCTGAGATAACTTTAGCTAATGCTAGTCGTGAACAACTTCAATCTTTACAAGAAATCTTAGAACAGAAATTAAATGAAATTGGTAAGTTAATCGGATAAAACTTTTTTATTATTTTGAGTATGGTAATGTTTTAGATTTGTTATTAACCCAAGTTGCCAGTTACAAAATCAGACTGGTGAACTAGTGTCAAAAAGGCAATAAAATCCCCTCCAGGAATAAAAACGGAGGGGAAGATGCTAAACGAAATAATTACTGTCTATGCTGTAATCAATGACTTGCTGTTCGCGTAGCGTCTCGTTGGCGCAGCCTCTCATAGAGAAGAGAAGGCGGTTGGGCATGAAGATGATTGCCGTCGAGATATGAGCGATGCAGAAATTATAACAACGGCAGTCTGCGCGCTACCAAGATGTGAAGCTTCCAACGCAGTAGTTTTTAACTCTCTTGATGAGGAACACCGAGATTACCTCAACTATTGTGCCTTCTGACCTGCCAAAAAATGGGAATTGCCGCAACTTGGATGACAACTGAAAAGACAACCAAGGAGGTAACTGAGCGGTCGTAGAGAATCCCCATTAAGGCACTACCCAAAAACCAGGACAAGCCATAACCGGCACTAAAAATCCCATAAGCACTAGCACGTTTGTCCATCGGCACCATTCCCGCAATCGCAGCTTTCATAATTGATTCTTGTGCGCCCATCCCTACACCCCATAAAATCATTCCCAAAAGGGCAAGATTACTGTTTCCTGAGAAAGCCAACGGGGGAAACAAGCATGATATCAAAACCGCAACAATGAGGATAGAAATCCCTTTACGGTCAAATAGACGCCCAAATATTAGTGCAGCTATAGCATCAACTCCCATAGCCAGTGCATAAAGCAAAGGAATTGTATTAGAGGAAACGATCGCTCCTTTCTGCAAGTGGTAGGCAATTAAAGGGAAATCTGCATACCCCGCAACAACTAGGGCTACAGCCCCTAGATAAATCCAAAAAACTCGCGGTAATCCCTCTCCTTTGAGTGTTGCTGTGTCTACTTCAAAATCACGGGGATTTGGGTAAAGCCGTTGTCCAATCAAAAGTACAATTAACCCTAATACTGCTGGCACAATCAAAATTGCAAAGCCATTCTGATACCCTCCTTGCAAATAAAGCACCGCCGCTACAGCAAGTGGCCCCATCACGGCACCTGTTTGATCCATTGCTTCATGCAAGCCAAAACCAAAACCTCTACCAATTTGACTAGCAGCATAGGAAAGTAGCACATCTCGCGGCGGGGTGCGAATCGCTTTGCCTGTGCGTTCAGCAATCATCAAAGCTGCTGCAATTTCCCAACGTCCTGCTAAAGCTAAAAGCGGTACAACTGCTGTATTAACGAAGTAACCAAATGTGGTGATTCCCCAGTATTTTCGCGTCTGATCACTGAGATAACCGATAACTAGGCGAAAGCCATAGCCAATTAACTCCCCTAAACCCGCTACCAGACCTACCACAGTGCCACTAGCACCCAAAACTCCAAGATAAGCTCCCGTGATGCTACGCGCCCCTTCATAAGTTGCATCAGCGCATAAGCTAACAAAGCCGAGTAAAATCACGAACTTGAAAGCAGGGGTTGTAGAAAGGCTTTTGAGATTAGTAGTGATAGATGGAGTGCTGTCTGTCATAGTTTTACTTTTATATCTATGTACTGCAAGATTAATCAGGTTATCTTGCACTTTTGTTAGGGTCATTCAGAAAAGTTTTAGAAGTAATTGCCTTACTAATAATTGCTGTTCTCAACAGTCAATTCATAATGAGAGTACTGTTTTCTTATCGCTGTTATCTATACAGTTTTGAGGATTATGACAATGGCTAATAAAAATTTAACCCTGCATTTACCAAAGATATAGCAAGTTTATACGTATAGCAATTATTACCAACAAAACAATAATATGTGTATTTTTTAACTACTAAGTTGGTAAATGAACTTGCTTAGAAATGCCCCACAAAAAAGCAGAGCTGTTTCATTCGAGAAGGGAATAATTTTGTCAAGAGTATAAGCGAGAGATTTGGGGAAATTGGTAGTCAAAAAATTACCGATTCAACGGTTAAAATTAAGTGCGTTGGCGAAGCCTTGCCGAAGGCATCGCTATACTCATTATGGAATCAGATTTTTTAACCACCTGCTGTTCTTGACTGCTACGCTTGTAAATCAGCATCTTTTAGGGGATGAAACAGCCCTGCCCATTCTCTCAAAGAGAGAGGCTAGCGCCTGCCGTAGGATGCCCGTTCGCTTTTAGCGTCTCCTCTCTTGAGAAGGGCTGTAGGGAGAAACCACGCTGGCTCACCAAATCTGCATATTTGGAGTGGGGCAAAAAAGCGCAAGCTCGCAATGGTTTGCAGCACTCATGCTGAGGCAGTATTCCAACTGAGCCTCCAGCAAGAACTGCCTTTTGCTGCCTTTCTAGCTAAAGCTTTTATAAGGTCATCGTTTGACTACATAATTTAAATTGCTTTTTCCAACTTAGTTGGTATTATATTCATAACTGAAAAATTACACATATCAGAGTTAATTTATAAACTTTGATAAGCAGAGGTAATAGTTTAGACATTCACCAAAACGTGCATTTTAGCATGGTTTTCAGATAATTCAATTCGTAGTAATAGCAAAGGAATACATAAAAAGTATGAAAAAGCAAATTTTTGTCCTTTCACTGATAGCTTCTACTTTCAGCGTCACTTTCCCAATTCAAGCTTTCGCAGTTGACTTGTACGCTGCTGGCAGTCTACGGAATGCTCTGACGGAAGTCAAAGAATCTTTTACCAAAGAAACCGGGATACCTGTCA
>JBGTMK010000169.1:0-18040 GCA_041743605.1 Nostoc sp. | reverse complement strand
TACTATACTGACGGCGTGTCATAGATTACTCAAGTGCAGTATAACCTCACGTTTTTAGTAAGCTACAAATTTAAGACGAAAAATAACGATTCCCGTTTACTAATCTTAAGATATATAAGTCTGTCCTTATAAAAAGTTTTTCATAACCTCACAATCCCACTCCCACAGCCTGACCCTGTGAAAAATCATTCATAATGTTTGTGAAGCGATCGCTCCTCAGTGCGCCTAGTTTATTGGATACTTAAGTATCCAAGCAAAAAGGGATGCGTTTGCCAAGAGTGTGATTGCAAGCAGCTAACCTTCTTCAACCTCTAGTTGATAAATTCGTAGGTATGGGTATTCTGTCATTAATTGCCAGCAAAAACGCGCTGGAGTCAATGATGGTCTATCGCCGCAACGGTATAGAAACACTGGCTCATCCTTTAAAAGTCCCATCAGCACTACTTGTTTCCAGTCTTGATTACCTCAATCCCAGATCAGATGCGACCTACCAAGGTATCCTGCATTCATTAGACTAGCAAATAGCCATTCCATAATCGGCTGAATTTGTTGCGTCTCAAGTCCACAATCGCTTTGACCGTAGCATTCAATTTCAAACTTATTTCTCCCGGTTCGCCCATTTTAAATTGAGTTAGAAAAAAGCTGGACGATTTAATAGGGGTTATAGCCCATAATACAAATGTACTCTCCTCCCGACTTTGCGCGATCGCATAAAAATAGAGTTTTTAGAGCAGGGTGGTAGTTCAAGGTAAATTTAGGTAATGGCTAAAACCATTACTACACCTAGATTTTCTGGTTTTCGGCAATTTCTCGAACTCCAAAAAAAATGAGCGAACCGGGAGTTATTTAATTTTGGCTTTATCATTCCTAACAGTAAGGACGGGATTTTCAAAAGACTGTTCATTATCCAGGTACACCCATTAAATATATTTATGGTGAAAGAGGGGTAATTTTAGTCTTCCCTATAATTGAGATGGTCTATTCAATATCTATAAATATTTAATTAACTGTTTTAGTCTGGACATTTTAAAATTTAGCAGTTAAAAATAATTAATTCTTCTACAAATATTTATATATAAAATTTATACCTGATTATTAAATTACAATTTCAGCGCTATCTTATATAAATAATTGATTATACTTGCGGTTACAGCTACCAATAGTCAAGTTGTTGCTTGGAAGTTTATTGAAGCTAATTTATGTGGATATTCTTCAACTCTATGGCTTTGCAAGCGCATACTATTTAAACTTTTGCATACATCTGATGATTGTCCAGCTAGGTTAAACGATCGCAGCTTTAAATCTGTCCGGAGTTTATGCTAGAAGAAATTGCGCGTAAGCAGGGCAAGGTTAGCGAATATACTTTAAAAAATACATTGAACCTAGCTTGAAGGAAGCCATCAATAAGCTTGAACAAGGAACATATTAAGTAGGGCTTACTTCAAGCAATCATCACTATACAAAACCTTCTGGCTGCTATCGAAGGCAAGGCGATTGCGATTAGGAATCGTCTAGGAAGTTCATAGTCGCTTCGTTGGAAGGAATGTCTCTAATAAACTGTTGACTGGGTTTAATGGATCTCGCAAACCGCAAAAGTGTCATGTATTTGGATAATCCTCTAAAATAACACAAATTATTGCAAATGAGCGCTCGTACCAATCGTGTCTTAAGTATTTTTACTCTGTGACAGTTAGTAAAGGACTTTACGAACCAGTAAAGAACTTTATTGTTTATGTACACATCTACAGCTGATACGAAGCCGTCAAAGCCACCGCCAAAGCATCAGCAGCATCATCCGGCTTGGGAATTTCATCTAAATCCAACTCCCGCGCCACCGCTTCTTGCACTTCTGATTTATCAGCATTGCCATACCCCGTTAAAGCTTGTTTAATTTGAGCAGGAGTAAACTCTACATAAGGAAGACGACGCTGACCCAACACCAAAATGACTATCCCCCGCGCCTGTGCAACCAGAATTGTACTTGACATACGATAGAAGAAGAGTTTCTCGATCGCAACTAAATCCGGTTTAAATTCCTCCATCACGGTGTGTAAATCATCGAACAAGGTACATAGGCGCTGTCCCATTTCTACATCTGCCGATGTTTTAATTACTCCAAAGTCCAGCATATTTACTGTAGTTTCTGGTATCTTGTTGAGCTTTTGTGTACAGCTAATTGCCCCAAATCCTAAAATTGCCAGTCCTGGATCTAATCCTAAAATTCGTTTTTCCATCAAATTCACTTTTACCAAACCAGGGTATTGTTTAACTAGGAATACTGGCAATCTTGACCACTTGCTCTTAGTCTAATGGGATTGACAAATATAATAGTTTCACGTCTGGTGTTTTCAACCAAGCGGTATACATTTTCTGTTAATTATTGTTTGTAGCATTGCTCCAAATCAGGTATGTCAAATGGTTTTCTTAGACAAGCCCTCAACGCTCTGCAAAAGCAGTCGCGTTCTCGTACTTCCTATCGGGTTAACCAGTGGTTCAAATGGTTATCCCCTGGACTATCGGTAAAACGTTGGTTGTTGATCAGTGTTGGGGGCGTACTGCTGGCGAGTTTGGGGTTAGCGATTTGGATTAAGCTGACCCCAATTTTTTGGATGTTCGAGTTAGTTAGGGGTTTCCTGGGAGTAATCACCAATATTTTACCCAACTATATCAGCGGCCCTTTAGTGCTGCTTGGTGGATTGCTGTTAGTACTTTGGGGACAAACTCGCACCGTAGGTTCAATTACTAAAGTACTAAGAGCAGAAGGCGGAGAGGAACTCATTGATGTCTTGATGGCTCA
The DNA here is from genome assembly GCA_041743605.1 of Nostoc sp. Taxonomy (GTDB): domain Bacteria; phylum Cyanobacteriota; class Cyanobacteriia; order Cyanobacteriales; family Nostocaceae; genus Nostoc. The sequence goes on along the minus strand of JBGTMK010000169.1, from coordinate 15,243 downwards.
TCGTCGATTGTACCGAGGCCCGAAAATAGTAGTAATTGGTGGTGGAACAGGACTTTCTACATTATTGAGGGGACTAAAAACCTACAGCGCGAATATTACTGCGATTGTAACTGTCGCCGACGATGGTGGATCTTCTGGACGCTTACGCCAAGAATTTGGAGTACTACCACCAGGGGATATTCGCAATTGTTTGGCTGCATTAGCAGATGAAGAAAAGTTATTAACAGAATTGTTTCAATACCGTTTTCGGGCTGGAGATGGGTTAACGGGTCACAGTTTTGGCAATTTGTTTTTAACGGCAATGAGTGATATTACTGGAGATTTAGAACAAGCAGTTGCAGCCAGTTCTAAAGTGCTAGCGGTACGGGGACAAGTACTACCAGCTACTCTCAGTGATGTTCGCCTCTGGGCAGAATTAACCGATGGTCGTCGTATTGATGGGGAGTCTAGCATTCCCAAAGCTGGGGGTAAAATTGTCAAAATTGGCTGCATTCCAGCTAATCCTCCGGCGGTGCCAGCAGCAATTAAGGCACTTAAAGAAGCTGATTATATTATTATTGGCCCAGGTAGCCTTTATACAAGCTTGATTCCTAATTTATTAGTACCAGAAATTGCCGACGCGATCGCTCAAACAAATGTCCCCCGTATTTATATCTGCAATATAATGACTCAACCAGGAGAAACTGAAGGCTACACTGTTGCTGATCACATTAGAGCAATTGATGCTGCTTGTGGGGGAAGACGGCTATTCGATGCTGTATTAATACACAAAAAATCTCCCTCAGAGCAATCACTTATCCGCTACGCTCAACAAAACTCCCATCCCGTTTTCTTGGATAGAGAAGCCGTAATTCAGCTAGGGCGAAGAATTGTTCCAGCTAATGTTTTATATGAAGATGAAACGGGTTTTGTCCGTCACAATCCTCAGAAACTAGCACAAGTATTATTGCGGTGGTACGGTAAAGGTCAGCCCTTTCGGGGAATTCAACATTCAAAATTCAAAATTAAAGAAGATGAAAATTAGTCATTTCTCCCCTGTTTAGATTAATGACAAATGACAAATGACCAATGACAAATTATGAAAATTTTTCTTGCAGATACAGAAGCGACCCTACGCTTAGGTATTGCCCTTGGTGAATCCCTGACACCTGGTAGTATAATTTTACTAGAAGGTGATTTAGGTGCTGGTAAAACTACCCTAGTTAAAGGCATTGGCAAAGGTTTGGGAATTGCTGAACCCATTGTCAGTCCCACTTTCACCCTGATTAATGAGTACACAGAAGGACGCCTCCCTCTTTACCATCTAGATTTATATCGCTTAGAACCACAAGAAGTTACAGCTCTAAATTTAGAAAGTTACTGGGAAGGTGTTGAAGTCATACCAGGAATTGTGGCAGTTGAATGGGCAGAACGATTGCCCTACAAGCCAGATAGTTATCTAAGTGTGAGTTTGACTTATCAGCATGGGGGCGCTCGTCAAGTCGAACTTACACCATTCAATTGTGTCATGAGCAAAGTAAAAATAACTCGTAATGATTAATCAAGTTACTCTGTATTCTTCAATTACGAATTACTAATTTGTTTAGTCATTGCCTTGATTTAAGCTCATCTCCCGACTAAAGTACGAGAAATTTCACTTTTTTGATCACAATACTAAAAAATTTCTACAAATAGTCGAGAGAGAATTCCACACTCATCCTATCTGCCACTACCACGTTCGCCATTGTAAGTTACTAACATTGTTATCTCAAATAGATTCGGCATTGGCATCTAATAGTTTTGATGCTGTAATAAGCAGTTAAAAACTGATTTAGATGGTATATGAATCAAGCAGGTGTAAATAAACTGTTGTTGGGTTAAATGAGAGTTTTACAGAATTTAGTCAGCCAGATTAGTTCCTTACTATCATTCGGAGAAGCAATCTGGATTATTTAGCAGCGAAAGCTAGTAGAAAAAAGTTAAACAATAATCAAGTTTTGTATAAGTCGTCTAACTTTCCTTACACTTAGTATTCCCAAGTTAGGTTCACAATCTATACAAAAAACAAACTAGTTTATTCTTTTTTTAAATTAGTTTTAATAATTTTAGTTAGCAATAAATTCTTATATTAACATCTGTAATTAGCACTGATAACAAAATAATATTAACTAAAATATCTCGTATTTATACAGAAAATATCGTATAAATACGAGACGCTTAATATTAAATTAGTTGGTCTTAATATGTCTACGTAGATGCACTAATAAGATTACTATTTTAGCTTGCCACGCCAGTAGGGTGTGTTAGCGACAGCGTAACGCGCCATTATTAAGGGTTTGGTGCCGTACTCTTTGCGCTAATGCACCCTACAAATACTGAGATTTTTTCAAAAAAAACTACGGTTCCTATTGTAGTTTGTCAAGTTTAAATTATTGATAGATAAGTAAGTTCGTAGTCAGGACTTTAGTCCTTATTTTCTAAGCACAAAGTGTGCCTACTACAAACCCCCAAAACTAGCTTGAAAAAGTATTAGTTGTTTTTAATGAAAGAGGCGATCGCCTTTTTTATCGGAGAACCAGATCCGTCTCTGGTATAATATGTAAGACCTTCATTAATGAATGCAGAAGTAGTATCTATTAACTGCTTAAGAATTTCGGAATTAGTGTTATCTATTTCTTCGCTAACTTTTTCTCCTGTAAATCTGTTTTTTCGCTCCTCTGGAGGTAATACAATGCGAGGATCTTTATAAGTCTCTTTTGGCTTGGGTTTAAATGTCTCATTTAAGTCAAACTGAAGACGTAAGTAACGTTTAGAATTATATCCACCCATGATTTGTCGGCAAATAGTACTATCAATTTCAGATGTAGGCTCCATAAAAATATTAGTCAGATTTTTTACCCAGTCCAAGCCTCTCCATTTGCTTATTTGTTGATATTGATATGGTTCACCAGTTTGACCTGTACCAATAGAAAGGATAGAAATATCTTCCAATCGCAGATTATCCAGTTTATATATTTGCTTAATTGTGGGAGATACTGAAGAGTGACTAATCCTCATAACTAGACTCAAAGCTGCCAGAGCAGGGTTATTAGCAGAAATTCCTCCATCAATGTGTGGAAATTCCCAATCACCAAATTTTTCTTTATCTACAGGTTCTAATTTATATGGTGGGAAAAAGGTGGGTGCTGAAGCGGAAGCGGTACATATTTCCCATAAATAACAGTCATCGTACCATCTGTCTCCTAAATCGGGATGACAGTTTGTAAAAAAGGTTGTATTACGATATAGTGTATCGTAAGCAAGAATTAAAAGAATGGGCTTTTCAATATCTTTTATTCTTGTAGATTGATAGGCATCTTTGAGGACATTAATAATTCCATCATGAGAATATTTAGATGCTGAAAATACATCAATAATTGATTTAATGATGGATGGAAAGTTTTTATAGCGTTCTTTTATATCAGGCGGAAATATATCTTTACCCCGATCTGTGTATAGTTTAATTAGTTCATCACTCTCCTTTCCTACAGCAATCCCTCCGGCTAATATTGAACCAGTAGAAGTCCCAGCAATCAGGTCAAAGTATTCGTGTAAGAAGTTTCCTTTACCCTGACTTCTAATTTCTTTTTCTACTTCTTGAAGTATTCGTGCTGCAACGATTCCACGAATCCCGCCACCGTCTAAAGCCAAAATTTTGAAGGACATAGCAATTCTATTTGATTATTTCTGTAGTTATTGAAGATTTAACTTGAGACACTGTATAAATAAATTCAGGGTTTCAAGTTGTAACTTCTGATACAGAGACAAGTCAATACCCTTTGGTTAAAGGAGTAAGTCGGCGCAATCAAAGCTAACTGGTGCGGACTGTCATTTGTCCTACCCCTGCGGGTACTCCTTTGGATAACTCGTAAGAGTAGCCGCTGGCGCGTCTATGTGATTAGTCATTGATAAGGGTTTTAAGCCTATTTACGTTTCGTAACATAATTTGGTTTATTCCCGCCGACTTACTTGAAAAGGGAAAACAAGAGTTTTTGCCTTTTAGCTTTAATCGAATTGCATTGGTCTAGTCTTGACTCTGGATAGATGAAAATCTTGCCAGTTCAAGTATGGCTTTGATGTATAATCATCTATCTACTACGTAAGATTAAATAAATATTTGCTACAAGAAAGTTAAAGCTTGACCCCGCGCTTGCGTATTTACCTGGCCTTTGTCATAAACTATCTCACCACCAACTATGGTAGTTGTAGCCCAGCCAGTGAGGTTCCAGCCTTCAAAGGGACTCCAATGGCATTTGGTTAAAAGTTCTTCGCGCCGGACTGGACGGTATGTGTTTAAATCTACAAGCACTAAATCGGCATCATAACCAGGTGCGATCGCTCCCTTATTGGGAATACCATAAGCTACAGCCACATTCTTAGACATCCAATTCACAACTTGAGCAACAGTACACTTTCCTTCCATCGCCGCAGTTAACATCAAAGCTAGAGAAGTTTCTACCCCAGGCATTCCCGAAGGAGTATTGGGGTATTCTTGAGCTTTTTCTTCTAAGGTGTGCGGTGCATGATCTGTAGCGATGAAATCAATCACGCCATCGCGCAAAGCTTGCCAGAGAACTTCGTTATCGTGGGGCGATCGCAAAGGGGGATTCATCTGTGCTAATGTACCAATCTGCTCATATGCACTAGTATTCAACAACAAATGCTGTGGCGTTACCTCCGCTGTCACCCAACTCGGTTTCTCCTGACGCAGCAAATCTGCTTCTAGCGCTGTTGACAGATGCAGAATATGCAGACGACGTTGATATTTTTGAGAAAGTTTTAATGCTAGTTGGGTTGCCAACAGCGCCGCTTGATCATCTTGAATTTGGGAGTGAACGGCTGGATCGTGAATGTTGGCAAATTCTTGGCGGCGTTGGTTGATTCTAGTTTGATCTTCGGCATGAACGGCAATCAAGCGATCGCCTTTAGCAAATATCGCAGAGAGTGCTGTTTCACCATCAACTAGCAACTGACCATGCATCGACCCCATAAAAATCTTAATTCCCGGTGTTGGTTTTGCTAAAAGCAAATCTGGTAGATTCTCTGCTGTCGCCCCAATAAAAAAGCCATAATTAACCAAAGATTTGTGTGAGGCACGTTCTAGCTTGTCGTCTAAAGCTTGCTGTGTGGTTGTCAGGGGGCGCGTATTGGGCATTTCCAAAAAGGAAGTGACTCCTCCTTTAGCACAGGCACAACTGGCGGTGAATAAATCTTCCTTGTGTTCTAGTCCAGGTTCCCGGAAATGCACCTGTGGATCAATAACTCCTGGCAACAAAGTTAACCCTTCTGCGTCAATTTCAGTGGCTAGTGCTGTTTGGGAGATTTCTGGCGCAACTTCGACTATTTGGCGATCGCGCGTCAACACGTCTCCAATCATCAGTTCACCATTGGGTAGGATTATGCGAGCGCGGCGAATTAGTAAACTTTTTAAAGATGACATAGGATAACAAGGTTCAGACTGGGGGCTATGTATTACAGAGAACTATGCTTTTAGGTTAAACTTATTCGCGATCGGAGTAACCAATTTTTGCCGCGCGTTAAAAAAAAGTTTATTTTTCATTTATGAAGAAGCCCATGAATCAATTGTAAATTGACCGTATCCTGAAAGAGATGCACCTTGGATATTTTAAATTGCTTTCACTCACCAGAAGCGAGACATGACCCAGAATAAACACCCTAATCCAAAATCTTAAATTCACAATCTAAAATGAGTAGTCAAGAAGGAAACATCACTAGGAAATTAAATTTTTCCGTTAAGATTAACAGATAAAGTTTCACTAAGTAAGTTAATTACCTACATTTTCCGTTCAGTTCAGTAATTTCATGCAAAATCAAGTGTCTGATAACAACTCTAGTCAACAACCCGATAACTCCTGGATCGCAGAGCTAGGTAGAACAGTGGTATTGAGCATTGTTCTAGCTTTGGGAATTCGTACCTTTGTTGCTGAAGCACGTTGGATTCCTTCTGGATCGATGGAACCGACTCTGCATGGTACGCCAAACCAGTGGGAAGCAGACAAAATCATTGTCGATAAGTTGAAGTATAAATTTGCTGACCCACAGCGGGGGGATATCGTAGTATTTTCACCTACGGAAGAACTCCAAAAAGAACAATACCACGATGCTTTTATTAAACGTATAATCGCCTTACCTGGAGAAAAAATACAACTTAGGAATGGCAAAGTCTATATCAACGACAAACCCCTCCCAGAAGCAAATTACCTCAGTTCTGGGCAAAGCACAGTCATTGATGTTTGTCAATCAGGGCCACAACCACCTTTTTTAGCAAAACCTCAGACTATACCAGCTGATTCATATTTAGTATTAGGTGATAATCGTAACAGTAGTTACGATAGCCGCTGCTGGGGCGTTGTCCCGCGTCAGAATATTATTGGACGTGCTGTAGTTCGTTTCTGGCCTTTAAATCATGTTGGCGGAATCGATAAATCGCCAGTATATCCATAATTAACAATATTGATCAGATGGTTGAAGAAGGATTCAGAATCCAGAATCCAGAATCCAGAACAAGAAAGCGGGAGATACCCTGGGGGATTTTGCCACAGAGACGCAATTAATTGCAGACTGCTAAATCGTCTCTTGCGTGTTCCACAGGAAATATTTAGATTGGAGACTGCTAAATCACCAATCTAAAATCTAAAATCTAAAATCTAAAATTGCTATGAAGCCTTACCTAGCAAAGATTTTACTCTATCCAGTGAAGTCACTGGATGGTGTTGAAGTTGAGAACGCTAGAGTTCTTGCCAGTGGAGGACTACACTATGACCGCGAGTTTGCAATTTTCGACGAACAAGGTAGATTTGTCAATGGCAAGCGTCATCCTAAAATCCATTTACTAAGGGCGCAATTTGCCCTCTTAAATAGAACTATCTCGTTGCAAATCCCCGATGGCGATTTACAACAAATTTTTCATTTAGATGAAGAACGGCAAACATTAGAAGCAACTTTGAGTGATTTTTTTGAGTTTGCTGTCACATTAAGACAAAACTCTCTGACGGGCTTTCCTGACGATACATCTTCACTTGGGCCAACGGTAATTAGTACGGCAACATTGACAGAAGTAGCTTCTTGGTTTAACGGTTTAAGTGTAAATGAAATGCGCCGTCGGATGCGTGCCAACATCGAGATTGCTGGTGTACCAGCATTTTGGGAAGATCAGCTATTTAGTGAACAAGGTGATTTAGTCTCCTTTCGAGTAGGAGATGTGGATTTTTTTGGGGTTAACCCATGTCAGCGTTGTGTAGTCCCAACACGCGATTCTTATTTAGGAGAAGCTTACCCAAACTTTCAAAAAATATTTGCAACTCAACGACAAGCAACTTTGCCACATTGGGTTGCTTCATCACCTTTTAATCATTTTTACAGATTGAGCGTCAATACTCAATTACCCCCATCGTCAGCCGGAAAAATTTTACAACTCGGCGATGAGGTTGACATATTTCCACAATAAAATTAACATTTATTTAAAATAAAAAATACTAAGTAAATTTTTTTGGATTTTTTTGTTTTTACTGTGTATTTGCATGACAATTTTAAAATTGTTCTAGTTAAAGATAAGTTTTTTTTGTAAAAGTCCAGAGGTTTTGAGACGACAAAATCAAGACATGAGGAGTTAAACCAATTCGCAATGGGCTAACGCAATGACGCTCTCTCTACGAACGCGGGAGCGTGTCGAAGACAGACGCTAAAAGCGTAGCTTGCTTAAGAGTTAAGAGTACACTGACTCGCTGCGCGTCGCTAACGCAATTACGTTTTGTGTTAACGTACCACTTCGTGGAAGCAAGCTACGCGCAGCGTCTCGTAGAGAAGCGTTAGCGAGTCTATGAGCGTCCGGGGATTTAGCTTAGGCTTCAATTCGTGCTGCCCTTCTTAGGCTAGGACTTAAACCGCCAAAGTTCGTTAAAAATGAAATTTAGGATTAGGTGCTAATGACGACCTGAATTTTAGAATGGCATACTGGAGCTTATCGGTTAAATTTCAGTTCAACCGAGAAAACTGTTGACATATTGCCAGATAAAACTGAGCAAATTTAAGTGCTATGGCTTACCGGCCTAATCTAGGCGATGTCTACGATGGGCTACGCCTACGCAAAGTTTGAAAACTAGGCGTTGGAGGAACTTAGCCAGTTAAACAACTATACAACAAGATTTTGAGTTCGTTTTTATACTAAAAATATAAAATATGTGATTGCAGAAGGGGAAATACCCGTAAATATGCTGCAATAGAACGTATTTTATATGGCAAAAATGCCCCTAATATATGCTGGGGAAAAAATAAACAACAATGTTATCCAAACTTCAGCCTGTCAAATCGATTAATCACTTAGTTGGCAAATTGTATGCCAAGATGCCTCTAAGGTATATTCTGATTGTGCCCTTTATATTGCAAATTTGTGGGGCGGTGGGACTTGTAGGTTATCTTTCGTATCAAAACAGCGAAAAAGCGGTAAAGGAGCTTGCTACTCAATTAGAAAATGAAATCTGCGATCGCATTGAACAACATCTTGATAGTTATTTAACAACGCCAAAGCAAATAAATCAAATCAACTTAGATGCGATTGAGCTAGGTTTGCTCAACCTTGCTGACTTTAAAACCACCGGCAAGTACTTTTGGAAACAAATGCAAGTTTTCAATGTTGGCTACAACAGCTTTGCCAATGCCAAAGGTGAATTTATTGGTGTTGAACGTCTAGATAATGGCAAGCTCTTGATTAATGAAGTTAGCGAAAAGCGTGGTATAGGCAAACTTCATGTTTATCCTACAGACAACCAAGGAAATCGCCGCAATTTACAGGAAGTCAAAAATTACGATCCTCGTGTAGAAGCTTGGTATACCGATGCAGTAAAAATAGGCAAACCCGTCTGGAGTCAAATTTATCCATGGGAAGATAAACCCGAAATTTTGTCCATATCTTCCAGTTATCCTGTTTACGACAAAAATCGCAAATTTGTTGGGGTAATTAGTGTTGATTTGCTCTTGTCACAAGTCGGCAAGTTTTTAGCCAACTTAAATATCAAAAAGTCGAGTAAAACTTTTATTTTAGAGCGTTCTGGGTATATGGTGGCCTCTTCTACAGACGAGCCACCATATACCATTATTAATGGTAAAGGAAAACGTCTATCAGCCTTAGATAGTCAAAATTATTTAATTAGACTTACAACACAGTCGTTGATCAAGCGCTTTAGTAGTCTTGAGTTGGTGGTGGAAAAGCAACAGCTAAGTTTTACCGCCGATGGAATGGATTATTTTGTGCAGGTAAAAAGCTGGAAGGACGAACTGGGTTTAGATTGGCTAATCGTGGCGGTGATTCCCGAAAGCGAATTTATGGAGCAAATTAACGCCAACACCCGCATCACTATTTTGCTGTGCATAATTGCTTTTATAGTAGCTACAAGAATTGGGATTTTGACTGCTCGCTGGGTAATTAAACCGATTTTGCAATTAAACATATCAGCGAAGAAAATTGCCCAAGGAGAATGGGAGCAAACACCACAAATTCAGCGTTCCGATGAACTGGGGGAACTAGCTAAATCCTTTGAAACTATGGCGAAGCAACTCCAAGCCTCCTTTAATGCTTTATCAGCAAAGAATGCCGAGATGCAAGTCTTAAATAAGGCACTATCTCGCAGTCAAAATCGGCTGACTCAATTTTTAGAAGCTATGCCAGTAGGTGTATTTATCATAGATGCTAAAGGTGAACCCTATTATACAAATAAAATTGGGCAGCAAATTCTTGGTCAAGGAGCGATCGCAAAAGTTAGCACCAAACAATTATCAGAGGTATATCAAGCTTACCTTGCCGGGACAGATCAACTTTACCCCAGCGATCGCATGCCAATTTTGAGAGCATTGCTTGGGGAAAGCACCAGGGTTGATGATATGGAAATTCGCAGTTGTGACAAGATTATTCCCATTGAAGTTTTAGGAAAACCCATCTATGATGAATTGGGAAATCTGGCTTTTGCGATCGCTACATTTTTTGATATCACTCAACGTAAACAAACAGAAAAGTTATTAGCAGAATACAATCGCACCTTAGAAGCTCAAGTCAAAAAACGTACTGAAGAGTTTCAGCAAGTTATCAATCAACTGCAAACTACCCAAGAAGAACTGATTCAATCGCAAGTAATTGCGGCACAGGAACAACAAGCAGCTATTCGGGAAGCAGCGCGAAGTGCCGCCGCCAACCTTGCCAAAAGCGAATTCCTGGCTAACATGAGCCACGAACTGCGTACCCCACTTAACGCCATTCTTGGTTTTACCCAAGTCATGAGTCAAGATTATTCGCTATCTAGCGAACATCAAGAAAACTTGGCAATTATTAATCGTGCTGGCGAACATCTACTCAACTTAATTAACGACATTCTAGAAATGTCCAAAATCGAAGCTGGCAGAATCACATTAAATTCCAGCAGCTTTGATTTAATTCATTTATTGAAGAATTTAGAGCAGATGTTACACTTGCGTGCTGCATCTAAAAATTTAGAATTACGGTTTGAATATACACAAGATATTCCTGAGTACATAGAAACGGATGAAAATAAACTGTGTCAAGTTTTGATCAACCTCTTGGGAAATGCCATTAAATTTACTGAACAGGGGAGAGTGACGCTACGGGTGAGACTGGGGGCTGGGGAGCAGAGAGAAAACAGGAAAGAGGAAAGAGGTAATTCTTCATTCTCCCCCTTGCCCCCTGCTCCCTGCCCCTCTACCTCTTTATCCCAATCCCCAATCCCCAATCCCCAATCCCTAATTTTTGAGATACAAGACACTGGCTGTGGTATTGCCCCACAAGAAATTGACTTGCTATTTGAGGCTTTTGAGCAAACCGAAATCGGCAGAAAATCGCAACAAGGTACGGGACTAGGTTTGGCGATTAGCCGCAAATACGTGCAATTGATGGGGGGAGATATTACTGTCAGCAGTATGCCTGGTGTCGGTAGTACATTTGCCTTTAATGTTCAGGTTGCTCTAACTTGCCCTAGAGAAATCCCGATAAACCCAATTAAATCCAAAATTCTAGCTTTAGCCCCTACTGAAAAAGCACACCGCATCTTAGTTGTTGACGATTCCAAAGAAAGCCGTCTGTTGCTAATAAAAATTCTCACATCTCTGGGTTTTGAAGTCAAAGAAGCTACAGATGGTACTGAAGCGATCGCTTATTGGGAATCTTGGCAACCACACTTGATTTTTATGGATATGCGAATGCCGATTATGGACGGTTATGAAGCCACAAGAATGATTAAAGCTAAACAATTACGGAATGGCGCAGCCAAGACGTTGCGGAAGTTCCCAAAATTGAAACAACTGGCATCATCGGGGAACCAGTATCTTGCGGGAGGATTAACCGATTCAGTTGACTGTGAGGTTCTCAAAGTTGTATGCAAAACCTCTTCTACACCAGAAGCCACTGGTATCAAGGAAAATGATACTTCTAATGCGTCCACTTTGCGATCGCCAACAGCCTTGGCTTCCCCTTGCGACTTATCTAGAGCAACGCAGGATTGCTCCAATACAGACACAATTATTATTGCCCTAACTGCTAGCGCCTTTGAGGAAGAACGCCAGAAAATTTTGTCCATTGGCTGCGATGATTTTATTCGCAAGCCATTCACACAGGAAGTATTATTGGAAAAACTAAGCCAACATTTGGGTTTAAAGTATACCAAGCAAGTAGAAACCAAAAACACAGCAGTTGTCGATCAAGCAACACAGATGTTTATCAGTGTTGCTGAACTCCTGAGCCGTTTATCACAAATGTCACCTGAGTGGCTCCAACATATCCACTATGCCGCAGCCAGCTGTAGCGATGAACTGATTTTAGAGTTACTCAAGGAAATTCCATCAGATAATGGTCAGCTTTTCCAAGTTCTCAGGGATTTAGCAAATAACTATCAGTTTGAGAAAATCATGGAATTGACTAAAACAAACGTAGCATGAATTACGAGCATTTAGACCCTGATAAAAAAGATATTTTGATCATTGACGATATGGCAGACAACCTCCGGGTTTTATCCTCCATATTGACAAGGGAAGGGTATAACGTTCGTAAAGCTTTAAACTGGCAAATGGCACTGACAGCGACTCAAACAGTCTTACCGGATTTGATTCTACTCGATATTATGATGCCAGAAGTAGATGGCTATGAAATTTGTCAGACCTTTAAAGCTTGGGAGTTAACAGCTGATATTCCGGTAATTTTTATTAGCGCTTTAGATGATGTTTTTGACAAAGTTAAAGCTTTTCGAGTCGGTGGTGTAGACTACATCACCAAACCTTTTGAGTTTCAAGAAGTTTTAGTGCGCGTGCAAAACCAACTGGCATTGAGGTCGGCACGATTAGAAATATTGAAACTAAATGTAGAATTAGAACATCGGGTACAACAGCGGACTGGAGAACTAGAAAAAACTCTCCAAAAGCTTCAAGAAGAAATCAATTCCCGCCAAAAGCTGCAAAGTCAACTCCTAGATATAGCCCTCCATGATTCACTGACTGGATTGCCAAACCGAGTTCTATTTATCAGGCGACTAGAAAATGCTTTGAATCGGGCAAAACAAGAATCTAATTATCAGTTTGCTCTACTTTTTTTAGACTGCGATCGCTTTAAAGTTATCAATGATTCTCTTGGCCATCTGGTGGGAGATGAATTGCTGATAGCTATTGCTCGTCGTCTGCAAACTTGTCTAATACCTATTGATACTCTAGCACGATTGGGTGGGGACGAATTTGGAATTATCCTAGAGAATATCACAGATATCAATATAGCAATCCAAGTTGCTGAAAGGATTATACAACAACTATCACTTGCTTTTAAGCTATCAAGATACGAAGTATTTATGAATGCCAGTATTGGTATTAGTTGGGGCAATAAAGATTACGATCGCCCAGAGTATTTGCTGCGAGATGCTGATACGGCAATGTATCGAGCTAAGGCTCAAGGGAGAGCAAAATACCACGTTTTTAATCCAGCGATGCATCAAGAAGCGATTCAGATTTTAGAGTTAGAAAATGACCTACGAAGGGCTGTTGAAAGGCAAGAATTCCTTGTTTACTATCAGCCCATTGTTTCCCTCACTACAGGTAGAATTTCTGGATTTGAAGCCTTGGTACGCTGGCAACATCCGATTCGTGGTATAGTTTCTCCCACAGAATTTATTCCGGTGGCAGAAGAAACAGGTTTAATTAATGCCATCAATACTTGGGTATTACAGTCAGCTTGTCATCAACTAAGCATCTGGCAACATCATCCAGTGACACCAGAACCCCTAACAATTAGTGTCAATTTGAGTGCTAGGTTATTTTTACAACACAATCTGGTAGAACAAATTGACCGAATAATTTATGAAAATAAAATAAATCCTGCTTACTTAGAATTAGAAATTACCGAAAGTGTAATTATGGAAAATACTAATGCGATTAAAATAATTCTTCAACAATTAAAACAGCGAAAAATTAAGTTGATTATGGATGACTTTGGTACAGGATATTCCTCTTTAAGTTACCTGCACAGTTTTCCTTTGAATGCACTCAAAATTGATAAATCTTTTGTTAAACGTATGCAGGAAAACAGAGAAAATATGGGGTTAGTACCAGCAATGATTGGCATTGCCAACTCAATGGGGATGAGTGCGATCGCTGAAGGTGTCGAAACAGAAGAACAGTTAGCTCAATTGAGAAGTTTAAACTGTAATTTTGCTCAAGGATATCTTTTTTCTCAACCTATAGAACAACAATTAGTTATTAAATTCCTTGCTACAGCACCTCAATGGTAGTTATCAAGTAACACCTGGAAAAAATTTCATTGTTAACGCTCGGCTAGATCATCTGTGCGTGCTATCTAATATACTGCTGTAAACAGTCCATCAGGTTCACAAAGGTCATAATTGGCAAATAGCTTTGATAGTTTGTAAAACTCTCTAGCTCCTGTGGGAGTTAAACTATAAATATAAGTATTTCGGTGAAATTGGTCAACAAATTGCAGGGTGATTTCAAAGAAGCATTTACTACGCCCAATAATTATACGCCTAGCTTTTGATAATAATGCATTTTAATCAAACTAACCATCATAAAAGAAATATTTTGGTAGTCGATGATACCCCAGATAATTTACGGCTTTTATCAGCGATGTTGACTGCACAAGGTTTTGAAGTTCGCAAAGCCTTAAACGGTAAAATGGCACTGACTGCGTGTCAAATGGTTTTGCCAGATGTGATTTTGCTGGATATTAATATGCCAGATATGGATGGCTATCAAGTTTGTCAACAGTTGAAAGCTGACGATAAAACTTGTGAAGTTCCAGTAATTTTTATCAGTGCCCTAGATGATGTTGTGGATAAGGTAAAAGCCTTTGATGTTGGTGGTGTAGATTATATTGCAAAACCTTTTCATGGGGCAGAGGTGGTGTTGCGAATTGAAAATCAGATTAATTTACGGTTGCTGCAAGTTAAACTACAAGAAAAAAACTTTTTACTCCAACAGGCTCTTGACGACTTGAAAGCCTCTCAAGTTAAACAAATTCAGAACGAAAAGATGGTGGCGCTAGGACAGTTAGTGGCTGGGCTAGCTCATGAGATTAATAACCCGATTAGTTTTATTTATGGAAATCTCCAATATGCTGGTCAATATGTGCAAGACCTAGTGAATATTATTGAGGTTTATCAACAGGAATATCCCAAACCCACACCAAAAATTCAGCAAATAGCCAAAGATGTAGACCTGAATTTTATAATTAAGGATCTGCAAAACCTGATAGGTGCAATGTATAGAGGATCTGATCGCATTCGGGAAATTGTACTGGCGCTACAACACTTCTCTCGCCATGATGAGGCAGAGATGAAGCGGGTAAATATCCATGAAGACATCGAAAATACTTTGGTGATGTTACAACATCGACTCAGAGAAGCAGCAGGCCGTCCGGCAATTATTGTAGTGAAAGATTATGGTAACTTGCCTCTAGTCACTTGTTATGCAAGTGAACTAAACCAAGTATTTATGCATTTGTTGAATAATGCTATTGATGCAATAGAAGAGGGAATGGGGAATGGGGAGTGGGGAATGGGGAATCAATCTTCTACTCCCTACTCACTACTCACTACTCCCCAAATTCGGATTCAGACTGAGGTGACAGATTTGAATATGGTCAAAATTGCGATCGCTGATAATGGGCTTGGTATTGAAGAGTCGTTGCGATCGCGTTTATTTGATCCA
>JBGTMK010000168.1:0-3874 GCA_041743605.1 Nostoc sp. | reverse complement strand
TTCACTCAGTACTTTATCCACAAATACTAACTGGGCAATCTTGTTAGAGAAGAATACAGTACTCATAACAATGCCTGTCACCACGCCAAGGGCAAAATTACGGGTGAAAATTGTCACAAACATCGTCGTCAACATGACAGCCGTTTCAGTGCGGGGGATGCGGGGAAGATTTTTTAAGGATGACCAGCGAAATGTACCGATTGACACCATAATCATCACGGCTACTAGTGCTGCCATCGGCATAAGCTTTACCCAATCCTGCAAAAACAAAATGGCAAATAACAGGAAAACCCCAGCCGCAAGGGTTGACAGTCTCCCGCGTCCGCCAGACTGGACATTAATTACCGATTGTCCAATCATCCCACATCCGGCCATACCTCCAAAGAAGGCGGTGACAATATTAGCAATACCTTGTCCTTTGGCTTCTTGGTTTTTATCGCTAGGGGTATCTGTGAGTTCATCAACTAGTGAAGCGGTTAAAAATGAAGCCAACAAACCAACGATCGCTAATGTCAAAGAATAAGGCAGAATAATCCTCAATGTATCCATATTTAGAGGCACTTGAGGCAAAGCAAAACTCGGTAGCGCAGTAGGTAACTCTCCCATATCCCCGACGGTGGGAACCTCAAGTTTCAGAGCGATCGCTGCGATCGTCATCACCGCCAGGACCACCAAGGGAGAGGGAACTGCTTTAGTAAAGCGAGGCAGAATATAAATAATCGCCAAGGAAAGGATAGTTAACACATATACAATCGGCGGCACATTCGTCAGTTGGGGCAACTGGGCGAGAAAAATTAACACCGCCAACGCATTGATATAACCAATCATCACTGCTCTAGGTACAAATCTCATTTGGCGGCCTAGTTTTAGCACCCCAAACAGAATTTGAAAGATCCCAGTTAAAAAGGTGGCGGCGAATAAATACTGCAAGCCATGATCTTTAACTAAGTCAATCATCAATAGAGCCATCGCTCCGGTGGCGGCAGAAATTGACCCAGGTCTGCCTCCTAAAAATGCCGTTATGACCGCAATAATAAATGAGGCATAAAGCCCGACTTTGGGATCAACCCCAGCAATGATCGAAAAGGCGATCGCTTCTGGAATCAAGGCCAATCCCACCACAGCCCCAGCCATAATATCTCGCTGGGTGTTAAAAAACCACTCTCGCCTCAAAATTGTTACGTTCAAGTTGCCTCTTAGCATCTTCATCCAAATAAAATTGTTAGTGTGTAATTGACACCCAAAATAGCCTACTCGCCAATATAATTCTGTAATTCATAATTCGTAATATGTTGCGGAAAATAACTCTGTGCATACATAATTGCATTCTGTGGTTGCTCTGTCCCTCCACTGATTTTCGCCTTACCTACGGGACATTTTGCGAATAGCGTTCCCGCCTAGTAGACGACTAAATTTTTAATGGGCGTGGTTGCTCTTTCTCTTTTAATTACGAATTAGTAATTATTTCATACTGATTGGAGAGTAAGACAGTATGCAAAACGCTTAGTAAGTGAATAGCTCACACAGACTATGAGCAGCTAAATCCACAGGCTGAACTATAATTCGCGTATTTTCCTGTACGAATAGTTGCAAATACTTTTAATTATCGCAATGCTCAGGCTGCACCTTAAGGCGGACAATCCCAACTATTTAAAGCTACCGAAGAGATCGTTACCTGCGACATTACCCGAACCTGCTTACTATTGAATAATTGGGCGTTTATAACGTAGCGCAAGCATATCACAGCGCCGTTACGATTTGCAATAAACTGTAAAAGATTTTAAACTACTGTTTTTTTGGCGATGGGCTACGCCCCGCTCGAAATGATCTACAAAATGCCTGGAACGCTCTGTGTAGCTTACTTAATCGTAGGCTCGATGAAGCGATCGCAGAACTTTTCAGTTTACTGAAATTTAAAAAGAATTAATGTATAGCAGAAAGTTCATTTTAAAACTGCTTTTTTAACCAACGCCGAAGCCCGTAATCTTAATATCAGCATAGTACCCCCTGTAAAGAATATACCAAATAATATGTTTGTCAAGCTGATACTCTTGCCAGAACCATTTACCAAAATACTTTCTACTATTAGAGAAGGTAATAATATTCCGGTTAGTAGCAAAAATCTATAAAAAATTAACTTTGTCTTTGCCAGAAGAGTTAGAAAAGTTAAACAAATACCTAAAGGGATAAAAGTTAGCGCATAGTAAAATGCTTTTTGGTCTTTTGGGATTAATTGTAATAAATTAAAAAAGTAAAACTTTTGTAATTTGTCTACATAAACTTGGATGTTGCCTTGAGAATAACTAATAACAATATCGTGGAAGTTAGTGTCTACAAAAATATCAGGAATACTTAATTGTATATCTGTTGCATTTTCTCCAGTAATTGGTGTTCGTATCCGTAAATCCAGGTTGGTTCCCTGCTGCCCTAATGTAAAATTGCGACGAAGAATACCAGATGAAAGTGAGATTATCCGTGCAGGGCCTGTTTGAGTTGTATCACTGGTAGCAATAGTAGTAATTATTGTAAATTGAGAAGTTTTACGTATTTTTTTAGTCAAAGAGGTAGTAGGAGTTCCTGTTTTTAACCAATAGCTCGAACTTAAAGCAACACTTTTCCCATCTTGAATATTTGTTAAGTGTCCTTGCGACAAAAGTTCAGGAAGTTGTCCAGTACGATCCTGATAACCTCTTTGATCGCTTAATTTATAAGAAGCTATTAAATTATCTCCAATAATATCCAAGTATTTTTTACCATCAAAAAATTGTGAAACCTCATTTTCAGGAAATGCTTTATCCGCAATATGAATCTCCGCAATATATCCCTGCCAAGGTTTATCACCTGTTTTTTCATTACCAATTAATAGTGGATAAGCTAAATTCCAATTGCTTAGATTTGTCGTACTTTGCCAGGGGATTAAAATTATAAATGACAGAAGTATATATCCAAAAAACAATAATGATATTTTTTGAATAGAGTTTTTGAATCTACTATTTTCTACAGAAGACAATATATACATAAAGCTTTGCGAATTCCATATATAGAAGCAGATTCCACCTAAAGTTCCACCTATAGTATTGTTAATAATATCAGCAGGAGTAGGTGATCTTGAAGGCAAAAACATTTGCAGAATTTCAACTGTCACTGATAAACTAGTACTGATGATTATTAGTGTGAAAAATTTGCTTATTGGTTTTATATTTATCTTTTGCAATAAAGCATTGGAACTAAAGCCTAAAGGCATAAATAGTAAAATGTTATTTACTAGGTCTTCAAAAGAACTAGCATTGTCAAAATTGGTAATAATTGTTTGTATAGATAGATGACCTGAAAAATAAAAATTAAATGGATAAAGTGTGGCTATTAGCACTGCTAATACGCTAGTTATTACCAAAAACCAGTTCATGCTAGGTATTAATTTACTCAACAAATTAGATGTTTGTGTAAAAATTTTGTGTGGAGTCATAAATATTTCTGTTATCTGCAATACAGATAATAAATTATTAAACGATTGATTATCTATAGACAGTTAAACGGGAGTGATGAACAGAAGGTAAAGCTTGTTTTATATTATTTAATTATTGAGAATAATGGGAAAATAATTTTAAATATTTTATAAAGTTGTTTCTTATGAAAGTAGGCTCATCTTTTGCATTGAGCATTTGAGGATTAGGTTAGCGTAACTTCTAGTACAGCATTATCAGCAATCAAACTGTATTTTCTTTTACGAACTTGTTCTCCGAACCAAATCAAACCAAAATGCGGTTAAAGCGATCGCTAAAGGCAATAATCATAGAAAAGCCCAAAATCGGTGCATAACTACCAAACGGGAGCAATGCGAAAAAGTGAGATCTTCGTGAAATAGGCTGGCGTT
>JBGTMK010000167.1:0-1972 GCA_041743605.1 Nostoc sp. | reverse complement strand
GCTATCAAAATGCACTTGCAACAATCAGATCATCCTGCCATGTTGGTTCCTTATGGAGATAGACCAAATCCAGAACTGCAAATGGAAATGCGTCAATTCTTACTGCCACTGTACACTCTAAATGCTTAACTAAAGTAGGATTGGTTGCTGAAAATACAGCCAATTTCTGATACCAATTCTGTGTGAATATGCGCCAAAAAGATAATCGGTTTTGAGGAAAGTACCAAGCCTTATTTGACCGATTTATTTGGCGCAGCCTCATAAATAAACGGTATGACAACTACTTTCTTGGATTTTTATTTTCACGTCAACCAAGTGGCTTTCATACATCCCGCTTAATTTTTGTAAGGTGCTTTGGATAGGGTTGGTGTTCAATCCCCTTGATTTTCCGCTTTTGTAATTTGCAATTGTTGTACCACATCAAGCGTCAAACCAGTCACTTTCGCCACCATTTCTGGGGAAAGTCCTTCTTGGAGCATCTTAACAGCAATTTTCTGAGTAGTTTCCTGACTTCCTTCATCTTTGATTGATTGATAAGTTACTGACTCGCGCATAATATCTCTCCGTAGTAAACGCTTAATTTCCTCCTCTTCTAATACTAGCCCAGCCAGGATGAATGTAGATGCCGCAAGGTTACTTTGGGTTCTTTTATCGCTAATATTATCTATCTGGGCTGCGACTTTCTGTAAGGTGTTGGTTTTATTACTAGTGTTACTTAAAACGGCAAATGGCAATAAGCCGGGAGTTTGCAAAAATATTTCCGTTGGTTGTTCCCACAAGCGAATTACTTGGAAACGGTGAAATGTTTCTTCCAGAGTAAATGTAGTTTGCTGAACCAGTTCTGAATCAGTCTTTTGTAAATAAACTACTACTTGATGCATTCGTTTGCCCGGAAAACGACGATATACCCGCAAACGGTAATCTGTCATCCGAAAGGGAATATTCTTGTCTGGTTGAGTTTGAAACTCGATATGCAGGACTATTTCTTCGGATTGCCGTAGGATGAGAGCATCGGCACGAATTGGTTCTATGGATAGTTCTTTGGGACTTAACTCTGTTAGGGCTATTGGTTTACCTAACAACCAAGTAGCGAAGTCGCTGGAAAAGTTTTCTACAAGGAATTTACACAGATTATCGAACATTAAACAATTCTACCAAAAAATGCGACAAATGAGAAAAATGTTTCTACAAATAATTTACAGAAATTATTGAACATTAAACAATTTTATCAAAAAATGCAACAAGTGAGAAAAGTGTATTTTAGAATCTAAAAATAGGAAATTCGGCAATGGATAAGCTCGAACAATATCGCAATGCTATCAAGAAGATATTGACTGAGTATTACGAAATGACTAATACTCAAGTTAGAGAAACTAGAGGAGTTGAACTAAGCGATCGCTTGGCTTTTGATGAAACAAGAGATCAATATATTTGGTTTCGATTTGGCTGGGATGACAAAAAGCAGATACAATATATTATCATCTATCTCTGTATTAAAAACGGCAAAGTTTGGGTGGAAGAAGATGCGACTAATTTATGCGTTGTTGATGATTTACTATCAGCCGGAATACCCCAAGCCGATATTGTTTTGGGTTTCCATCATCCCAGTAAACGAGGTTTAACAGAATTTGCTACTGCTTAAGGAGGCAGGTAAAAAAGATAAATTTAGCGTTTTATGAGCCAAGGATATGAATTCTAAAATGGCTATAGCTCGGTTGTAAATTCCATAAACTTATACACCTGTTTCAACGTTTAAATAATTAGGCATACTCAATTTATGGTATAGGTAAATACTGCTGGTAACGGTTGAGCAAATCAGCCTACTTTGGATTCAAAATTACACCCCCTTAACAGGGGTAAGGGCGACAAATTAAGGTTAATGAATCCTATGTCTACAGTCGCCCTACATCAAAAATATCGACCCCAGACAATAGCCGAATTAGTTGGACAGCCCTACATCAAAACTGCTCTG
>JBGTMK010000166.1:0-7802 GCA_041743605.1 Nostoc sp. | reverse complement strand
GTGATCTGACCGGGTACCGGTGGTTTCCCCTGTTTCATACGCGTTAACAGCGCATCTGGGTTTTCCTCGGTTGTGATTGTCTGATCTATGAGGAGTTTCCGAGCTGTTTCGTAATTCATGTAGCCAGTTTAGCGTACATTTCACTTCAGCAGGAATACCTAATTAAAAAGTCATAGAATTGGCTTCTAGTTATTTCTAGCAATCTCTTATGATTTGTGAAAAGATAGGCGTGGGGAAAATGATCGGGAATTTGCGATGCTCTAGGTTAACCAGATAGACTGAACATAATATCTTTGAAAAATACACCTTACTAGGAATCAACAACAAAATGATATCGTCAAATTTACTAGAAATTGAGCGTTCCATCCTTGCCTTGTCTGTGGAAGAACAGCTTTGGCTGTTAGAAAGTATTGCTCGACAAATCCGAGAAACTGAGTATATAAAAGATAAATTGTCTGATGTTAAGAATCCAGAAGAACAACTGGAACTAATGCCTTGTGAGCCAAAAATTCAAACAGAAATTCCCCTTATAAATGATGAATTTGCAATTTCGGAAATACTCTGAACTGTGGGAGTAAAATTTATGATATTGCCTGACTTGAACAGTCAAATATACAAGTTATTAGTGAGCGATCGCTCACAATTGCTTGGAACGATCGCTCACTGGTATAACCCATCAAGAGTTTTGATGGGTTTATAGTAAGCACTAAAGTGCTTCAATATTTCGGGAATAAAGTCCTCACTATGAAGACACCTAGCTCATAAAATTAATGCAATAAACCATTAGTTTCCAAACGAGTTAATTACGCGGTCAGCCACGTTTTTACCTAATTGGACTTCAGGATCATTTTCCATGCGTAGCTGAACACTACCTTTAGAAGTATTGATGGTGAATAGTGCTTGCTCTTCTGGCGTTTTCGCTTCCGTGCTTGGAGTTTCTGCGCTTGGTACTGGTATCTGAACTACCCCTGAAGATGGGATATGAACCCCACCGAAAATCCGGCTGGCGGCATTAGCCTCTATTGCTGTATTTATGGTGTTGTACGTGATGGCTACACCTGGTAAGTCTTGCGAAGGAACGGTGAAACGTGTGTTGTTCCCAAAGAAGTTAATCAACACTTGGCCTGCTGCTGAACCGAATGCAGCGTGTCCAGAGTTGTAGTCTGGGAACGGGGGAGTTAATGGGGTTTCAGGGAACCGTTCCGGTTCATGATACGATATCAGCGGCAGCCAGTTGAGATCGCGAACTGCTTTTGACTCGAACAGGGGATTGTCTTGACGGATTGCTTGAATTGGCCGCAATTGATTGTAAGTATACTTAGAATCCCAGGTCAAAATGCCTACATCAGCCTGTGCAACGTTCAGTTGAGCAAACAAAAGAGCGTTCTGAGCTAGCGTAAGATTACCCCTATCCAAAGAGATTTGTTGCGCGTACTGATTCCACTGTCCGGGTGGTCTGAAGGTGTTTGGGCGATCTAAAGCCCAGAAGATAGCAGTTTTTGTCTGGTCGGAAGTGCGAGTAATTGTAGTAATCTTAGTGTTGCGAAAAGCACCTACTTGCCGGACAAGGTTCTGTTCGTCCACGAATTGTTGACTCTGAAATGCTGAGGGGCCAGACAGTCCGAACTGTTGCAGACGAGCAAGAGGATTACGTGGATCACGAGGGGGTATATTGGATGAAAAGGGCTTAACTGAACCCCACCCTGGCAATAATGCTGATGTAAAATTGGGGAAAGATGGTTGCCATTGACCTGGTAAAGTTCCGCCCGTGTAAACTGACGTTAATGCCTGAGCCAAGCCATCATTGCTCCGCAAGCTTAATATTTGATTAGCGACCTCTCTGCCAACAGATATACCGTTATTTTTAGCTGTACCATTTGGTATTTCTGCTAAAGAGGTTGCCAGTTGCCGATCAAATACAGGTCTTAGATTTGGATCTGGGAATAGATTAATTAGAGTTGTATACGCTGCTTGGATAGCTGCTGCCCGTGGGTTAGCATTACCCGTAAGCCCAAGGCTAGCCGGAGTTACTGTTACAGCGTAAGGGGTACCAATCGGGTTGAGCGAGTTGACAGCATCATAAACTGCTACGTGAACGATCGCCTGGCTGCGTGCCGCTATTGGTGGCGCAGTCCCACCTCTGGCTAGAAGAACACCATTTCGATCACGTTGAATCCCCGTAATCAAGATGGCATTCAGAAGTGTTGCATTCCAAACAATCACAGGGTTGCCAGTATTCACCAACCTCTCAATTACTTTGCCGCTTCGAGTCGCTTGAGAGATGTTGCTGTCAACCTCAGCAATCAGGTGGTAGGCACCAGGTGCTACAACACTCGGACTAACAAAATTAGAGCCAGCAAGGTTCACAGTAACAGTTTGGGACTGACCAGGAAGCAAATTCACAGATGGAATTGTTTGAGTTCCCAGTAGCTCATCTGTACCCACCAAAGGGGCGTTTATGGTTGTGCCTAGAGTTGATACTGTAGTGACGAATTTAGGGGTACTAAGAGGATTTTTATCAAGGATTGAGTCTGGTGATACGTAGATATTAAGATTTAAACTTCCTTGATAAATTGCTGTACCGCGATTAGTAATAACAAGGTCAAATCGACCTCGTTTAACTTCTGCTCCTAATAGTGTAGGTCTTTGGAAAACATTACCAAATGTAATTTGGATATCTGGACGTGGTTGTGTTATTTGAGCATAAGCAGATGGAATAACAGCAGCACTAAGCACAGATGCAACTGCGACGCTCTTAAAAAAAAGCGGAATCAAGTCAGAGATGGTATTTAAGCCGATATTAATATCCGACTTTACCTGAGAGTCTGCCATAAGTTTGTATTGTTTTTTTAGAATTGGGGAATAATTGTTACTTAGAGAACGGCTCTCAACAAAACTTGGCTTTTTTTTGCTAATTGCTACACTTGAACAAAATTCTGTCCATAAATCAGTAATTTAAACTTTGATTTTCAGACTTTCACTTTGTTCTGATCTTTTTAGCAAAACAACAATAATTCTTAAATGTAAAATTTAGATTATCAATCAAGTGTCAAGTTATTATTGTTTTATTAACAATAGGTTTAGCTTATTATTTAGTTGATGCATTCATCAGTATTTTTGTCAAGATTAATTTAGATGTATTTATTCTGGTGCGCGATCGCAAAATCAGATTATTATCCCGACAGTTAAATTGTGCTAATTGAATGAGTACTATAGATAACTTGCCCATCTCATCTTTCAGATTTACTTTTCTTACAGATGACTTTACTGTTTAACCTCTTTATGGTATTAGACTGGGGTAAATACGCTCCTGTGATGTTGCTGATTAATAAGTCAATAGGGACAATCTCGCAAAAACAAATATCTTGGGTGCTTATTACATTGTTTGAAGTTATGTAGCCTTTTGATTACGGCCTATCAATCACTGCGGTAGACTATGCGTTGATTATGATTCTTTCGCAGAGAAGAACACTCGAAAGGAGCCGTTTTTTCAATGTCTCATACCGTAAAAATCTACGACACCTGCATTGGCTGCACCCAATGCGTCCGCGCTTGCCCTACTGATGTACTTGAGATGGTTCCTTGGGATGGCTGTAAAGCTGCTCAAATTGCCTCTTCACCCCGTACAGAAGACTGCGTGGGCTGTAAGCGCTGCGAAACCGCTTGTCCCACCGACTTTTTGAGCATCCGGGTTTACCTGGGCGCTGAAACAACTCGCAGTATGGGTCTGGCCTACTAAAAAGCTAGTGCCGAGTGCTGAGTGCTGAGTGCTGAGACAGAAAGAAGTAAATTAAAAACACAATTTCTTGATTCTTCACTCGGAACTCGGAACTCGGAACTCAAGACTTTGAAGTGTCTCAATAGGAAGCATCTTTAGCATCGTAGAGTGGACACTGCCCGCTTTACAAGCATTTGGAGTAATCCACGTACCGTAGGGCATACGGGAACGTACCCTGAAATGGGTAAAAGCTTGGGGAGTAGTCCACCAAAAGGGTGACTAGATAGCAAGTGATATTCTAGTAGACTCGGACTAGACATAATCGTGTAAGACCTCAGTAGGGGAACCCCAAACGGGCAGTGATTAGCCCAAGAATCCCCGTCAATTTATTGCGGGGAGTGTCAAGAAATCTTAATTTTAGATTGGGGATAAAATCTCTGGGTATCTAAATCCCAGAAGCCGTATTTGTACTGTCAGGTCAAACGCTGACGGTGAATTCGCTGTCAAAGCCCAAAATTCATCACAATACCTAGTGGTAGAGGGAGTAATTTACTCCCTTTTTTCTTTGCAAAACGTCGAGTTTGTGGTAAACACTATACTGGATTTAATCATCCTGAAAAAAAGTGGTGTGAACAATGTGCGGAATTGTTGGATATATAGGCACTCAAGCGGCGACAGACATTTTATTGGCTGGGCTGGAAAAACTAGAGTACAGGGGCTATGATTCCGCTGGAATCGCCACTATTTGGGAAGGTGAAGTAAATTGTGTACGGGCAAAGGGCAAACTCCATAACCTGCGTTCTAAACTGGAGCAAATAGAAACCCCTGCCCAAATTGGTATTGGTCACACTCGCTGGGCAACTCATGGTAAACCAGAAGAGTACAACGCCCATCCCCATTTGGATACGGCAAAGCGAGTGGCGGTAGTGCAAAATGGCATTATCGAAAACTACCGCGAGTTACGCGAGGATCTCAAAGCAAAAGGACACGAATTTCTTTCTGAAACCGATACCGAAGTCATTCCCCATCTCATCGCCGAATTTTTAAAGAATCTTCCCCCCTCATCTCCCTCATCTGCCTCATCTCCCTTCTTAGAAGCAATTCGCCAAGCTGTTAACTACTTGCGCGGGGCGTTTGCACTTGCAGTTATTTCTGCTGACTTCCCCGATGAATTGATTGTTGTTCGCCAACAAGCACCTTTGGTAATTGGTTTTGGCCAAGGGGAATTCTTTTGTGCGTCTGACACGCCAGCGATCGTTGCTTACACCCGTGCGGTGCTACCTCTGGAAAATGGCGAAATTGCCCGCCTCACACCTTTGGGCGTTGAAATTTACAATTTTGCTGGCGATCGCTTGAAAAAACAACCCCGACTGCTCAACTTTAATCCTGCAATGGTTGAAAAGCAGGGATTCAAACACTTCATGCTCAAAGAAATTCATGAGCAACCAGGGGTAGTAAGAGCTAGTTTAGAAGCGTACTTTAATCCAGGCGAATCTATCGAATCCCCAATTAATCTTGGTTTACCTGCGAATTTATACACCGATTTAGAACAAATTCAGATCCTCGCCTGTGGTACTAGTTGGCACGCAGCATTAATCGGAAAATATTTAATTGAACAATTAGCAGGAATTTCAACTCAGGTACATTACGCTTCTGAATATCGCTATGCACCATCACCTTTGACAGCTAACACGCTGATTATTGGTGTTACCCAATCAGGTGAAACCGCTGATACCCTAGCAGCTTTGGCAATGGAAAAAGAACGTCGCCAGGGGAAAGAACCCAAATATCAAGCGCGGCTACTAGGCATTACCAATCGCCCGGAAAGCAGCCTTGGTGATATAGTACCGCATATCATCAGTACTCTAGCGGGAATTGAAATTGGGGTAGCGGCGACAAAAACTTTTACTGCCCAACTGATGGCGTTTTATGCTTTGGCATTGGATTTAGCTGCTCGTCGTCAGACAGTTTCCAAAGACACATTAGAGAAAATTATTAACGGGTTACGGCAGCTTCCTAAAGAAATTGAAGCAACTTTGGAAAGTCAAGAACGTTTAACTGAACAGCTAGCCCATGAATTCGCCGAAACCAAAGATTTTATCTTTGTGGGAAGAGGAATCAATTTCCCCATTGCTTTAGAAGGGGCGTTGAAATTAAAAGAAATCAGTTATATTCACGCCGAAGGGTATCCGGCTGGAGAAATGAAACATGGCCCGATCGCACTATTAGATGCGAAAGTACCAGTAGTTGCGATCGCAATACCTGGTAGTGTTTATGAAAAAGTAATTTCCAATGCCCAAGAAGCCAAAGCTAGAGATTCTCGCTTAATTGGCGTGACTCCCGTCAACGATGGCGAAGCTGCGGAAATCTTTAACGATCTTCTTCCCGTCTCTTATGTGGAAGAATTACTTTCTCCGATTCTCACAGTAGTCCCTTTGCAATTATTGGCTTATCATATTGCCGCCCGTCGCGGTTTGGATGTCGATCAGCCAAGAAATTTGGCCAAGTCGGTAACAGTAGAGTAGTATAATTTTATACCTCGTATTCAATTGTGGAGGAATAATTCGGTTGAACAATTAATAATTCGGCTAAACAATTAATAATTCGGTTAAACAATAACCCTTTACAGAGTACGCTTGTATTAAGAAGATATGCGAGGGGTTATTTTTATGGTTAGAGGCAGAGGAGAATGGACACAAGCCAAATTTGAGCGCTATAGAAAAGAAGGTCGTGGGCGGGGGAGTGGTAAAGACTATAAGCCCTGGATTACAATCCAAGATTTTCCCTCGAAAGGTCGGTCGTCTAGGACTCCTGGCTGGAAAAGCAACCGAGTACATCATTTCTTGTCAGACCAAGAAAAACGATTATTTTATTTATTTGAGTGGTCAGATGTCGTCACAGATACAAGAGAGCAATTCCCTTTAGACGACCTTGACCTAGCGATGAGTATTGCTACGGAGATGGGTATAAAGTATCCTGTAGACCTACAAAGTGGTACTCCTTATGTCTTAACAACTGATTTCATGCTTACAGTAAATCAGAATGGAAAGCAGGTTCAGATTGCCCGAACAGTTAAGCAATCAACAGAGCTAGAGAAAAAGCGAGTAATTGAAAAATTGGAATTAGAGAGGCGGTACTACTTAGCAAAAAGCATAGACTGGGGAATTATTACAGAAAATGAAATTCCAAGGCTATTAGCGGAAAATGTTGAGTGGATTCATTCTGCCTATAAATTAGAAGCAAACTCTGAGATGGATATTGCTCAATTACATGAGCTAGCAACTATTTTAAAATCCAGGCTTCAGGAACATGATACAGCAATAAATAGAGTAACTACCGCTCTAGATAAAGAAATGAATATCAAGTCTGGTACATCACTTTATATTTTTAAGCATTTAATTGCCGCAAAAAAAATCATTATAGATATGTTGGAGACAAAAATATCTGCTTGTCCTTCCAGCAAAGTTATCGAAAAAATTATATTTTGAAAAATTACTTGGTAAGTAAGATGCATGAAAATTTATTTATCAATGACCTTATCGAGTGGGAATCAGATGGAAATAATCAACTGATTGAAAGAATTATTTGGATCGACGAAGGTTATATTATTGCCTTTGTTCTTGATATTAATTCTAAAAAAGGTTTACCAGAACCGAAGAAAGTATCTGAAATTTTAGAAGCTATGTCTGAAGGTCTTGCATTTAAGCAGAAACAAGACCCTTGGGCAAGAATAATTCGTGAGGAAAATTTAACACATAGAGATAAAGAGTATAGAGATAAAGCTTGGGAAATAATTTCATCCTTAGTTGTCCAGGAACCTTCAATATATTATAGAAATATTCGAGGTTCTCTGGTAAAGCAAGTTATTAAAAGCTATAACGAAGGAAGAGAAAAAGATAAATTAGTAGAAAGAACTGTTTATGGATACATGAGACGATTTTGGCAAAGGGGAAAAACAAAAAATGCTTTGATTCCTGATTTTATCAATTCATCAGGTAAGGGTAAAATTAGAGGAGACTCAAACAAAAAGAGAGGAAGACCTAAAAAATATTCATACGACCCAGAAATTGGTGAAGGGGTCAAT
>JBGTMK010000165.1:0-9652 GCA_041743605.1 Nostoc sp. | reverse complement strand
TGACTAATGCTGACCCCACCGAACATTACCATTGAGTTCAGTTTTAGGTACTTGCCATAGGAAATCACGCTCTCCTCCACCTGTGCAGCCAGTTCACGAGTCGGGGTGAGAATTAGCGCTCGAATTGGTGGGTATCCATTAGATGTACCTTTGCTCTTGTTAGACGACAACCGATGCAAAAGCGGTAGGGTAAAACTAGCGGTCTTTCCAGTGCCAGTTTGTGCCCCAGCTAACAAATCGCTACCCGATAATACAGCCGGAATCGACTGTATCTGGATTGGCGTGGGTTCCGTGTACCCTCGTTCGGTAACGGCACGGATAATTTCATTGGACAAGCCGAGATGAGAAAAAGACATAAGACTCCAAAAATAACATCGGCCTGTCGCCAATGAGGCGTCAGTCTTAGGCGGACGAATAAAAAATTATTGAAAGGCTGGATGGGCAGTAGCGCCAAGACTGAGAGCGAGTGCCGCAGTATCTCATCCTAACAGATTGCCGTCTATTGTGTTGTTAAAGTTGCTCTGATTCAGTGTTGTGTTAAATTGGCATTACCTGCTTGTAAAGCAAAGTATTGAACAAATGGGAGAAATTCATTATCGCAATCCAAAAGCAACTGATTAATTCACAAATCAAGTCACCTAGTGTCTTCTTGATTGACCATGAGAATAACAATCGTGGTCTGATCGACACCAATGAGGCGCTACAGCTAGCCGAAAGCTTAGAGCTTGACTTAGTTGTAGTCTCTCAAGGCAAAGACGCTCCAATCGCCAAGATTCTCAATTATGGCAAGCTTCAGTATCAAAAGAAAAAACGTCAGAGCCAGAGTGCTAGACCCACGGTAAAAGAAGTTCGATTCGGACTAAACGTGGGTGTGGCTGACTACAATTTACGCATCCAACAAGCGGGTGAGTGGTTAAGTAAAGGCGATTCTGTAAAGTTTGCCATTCGTTTACGAGGCCGAGAACATCAATATCGTGACAAAGCGGGAGAACTGCTAGACCGAATTGCAAATGATCTCAGTCAAGTAGGTAAAATCCAGTCGCTGGATAAACGCGCACTAGTTGTTCAAGTCATTCCTGCCTAGTTATCTTGCGATCGCTGGAGGATGTATATAATTACTAATTCGTAATTCGTAATTCGTAATTGAAGAATCACTGAACAACTTGATTAATCAATGGAGACACAAAAGCACGTAGCATCTATTATTTTAGAGCAAGTGACTTCGGTCATAGGGTAATATTACGAATCACGTTAGCGCAGCACTATCGCTGCGCTAACGAGTAATGGGGCGTCGAAGCAAGTGTTTGTAGGAGTGGCATATCAATTAAGAATTATTTTGATCTTTCAATGCGACAAGCGCCAGAACATAGCCAATCAATCGGCGCGTTTAATTATTAGGTGTGTCAAAGCATCAATCAAGCGATCGCTTTCCATTGGTATAATGTCTCTCCCATGCATCACATCCTGAGTAATATGAAAATGCACTAACGCTCCTAAGAGAATTCTTGCTGTTGCCTCTGGGTCAGGTATATTTAGCTCAGGAGCGGCCAAGTATTGAGTGAGAGTTTCCGTCACTGGCTTAATCATCGCCCGAACACAAATTTGAGCTAACTCAGGAAAACGACCAGATTCCCCTATTAATACTCGCATAAATGCAGTATGTTCTTGGTCGCTATTCATCAAATCTAATGCTTTGGTTCCTATGTGATGCAGTACGGCTGCTGGTTCTCCGGCAATAGGTTCTGTGCCAAAAATGGAGTTGTTCTTTTTGCTTGCCAGTTGCTCTAACAGTATTTTAAAAAGTCCTTCTTTATCTTGAAAGTGGCTGTAGACTGTCGCTTTAGAAACACCTGCTGCTACTGCTACTCGATCCATACTTGTACCAGCATAACCATTTTGGAGAAACTCTTGCATTGCCCCTTGCAGAATTTGCTCCACTTTATCAACGGAATTATCTCGATCAACTTCGTCAGATTTAATGCGTACCATTTATTAATCTTCCTCTCTATATAAACAATTTTAATAGATGCGGCAATTTACCCTACGTCATTAATCCCAGTTGTGACAAGCATTCTGGTGCATAACTCAGGGCAAACTTATTAAATTGAGAATTCTAGCTTTGTGCTATTGACTAAACTAATCCGTTTAGTTTAGCATGAATTGAACTGAACAGTTTAGTACAAGTTGCTAATGGGGAAAGGTGAACACTATGGTGCAGAACTGGAAACTAGAGGATTTAAAGTCTCCCCAAAATCTTTTGCGATCGCCAACTACACTAGCAATAATTACATCTTTGTTAATCGGTGGAGTTAGTGTTTATACGGTGCTAAAGTTTCAGGCTACCGCTAATGAAAAGCAAATAGCGCCAGTAGCTGTTCAACCAGTGGTAAAAACAGTCACAGCATTGGGACGTTTAGAACCAAATGGAGAAGTGATAAAACTATCTGCAACAACTTCGACAGAGGGAAGTCTGCTTCAGAAGCTATTAGTGAAAGAAGGCGATCGCGTCCAGGCTGGACAGGTAATTGCCATCATGGATAGTCGCGATCGCTTGCAAGCAAGTTTAGTTGAAGCACAACAACAAGTTCAAGTTGCCAAATCCAACCTTGACCAGGTAAAAGCAGGAGCAAAACAGGGAGAAATTGGAGCAAAACAAGCTGCTGTCAGCCGTCTGCAAGTCGAATTAGAGGGAAATGTCAAAACTCAGCAAGCCACAATTGATCGCCTAGAAGCGGACTTGCAAGGACAACGAGAGAGTTTACAAGCAACGGTGGATCGTGTTGCAGCCGAAAAGCGGAACGCTCAAGTAGATGTGCAACGCTACGAAGCTTTATACAAAGCAGGGGCAATTTCTAGTCAGCAAGCCGATCAAAAACGCTTGAGTGCAGAAACTTCTACTCAGCAGGTAATTGAAAACCAAGCCAACAAAACAAGAACTGTAGCTACTTTAGAACAGCAGATTAAGGAAGCCAAAGCGAACCGCAACCAAACCCTCGCTAGCTTGCAACAGCAGATTAACGAAGCCAAAGCCACCCTTAACCAAACAGCTGAAATCCGTCCTACAGATATTGCTAACGCCCAAGCAGAGGTAGACAGCGCTCAAGCGACTGTGGCAAAAATTAGAGCGCAACTCGATCAGGCTTATGTCCGCGCACCGGATGCGGGACAAATTTTGAAGATTAATACAAGGGCTGGAGAAACCGTTTCTACTGATGGGATTGTAGAGCTAGGTCGAACCGACCAGATGTATGCAGTTGCAGAAGTTTACCAAAGCGATATTAACAAAGTGCGATCGGGGCAACGGGTCAAGGTAATCAGCGATTCCCTCCCCGGAGAATTACAGGGAACTGTCGATTGGATGGGGATGCAAGTACAGCGGCAAAATCTCGTCAACAGCGATCCCTCTAGCAATATTGACAGCAGGGTGGTAGAAGTTCATGTGCAATTAGATCAAACTTCTAGCGCCAAAGCTGCCAAGTTTACCAACCTACAAGTAAAGGCGGTGATAGAACTATGATTGGATTTATTCAACAACTGCGGCAGCGAACCCCTCTAGGATGGCTGCAACTGAGTCATGAAAAAAGTCGTCTGTTGGTGGCATTGGGAGGTATTGCTTTCGCTGATGTTCTCATGTTCATGCAGCTAGGGTTTCAGACCGCCTTATTTGAAAGTAATACTAAGCTACACAAAAGTATCCAGGCTGATATTATTTTAGTTAGTCCTCAAGCCCGTAACGTGTTAAATGCGTCCACCTTTACGCGGCGGCGGCTGTTTCAGGCAATGGATGTACAAGGGGTGAAGTCAGCAGAACCAATGTATATCAGCATTGTCGATTGGAAGAATCCTAAAACACGCCAAAAGACATCTGTGCTAGTCATCGGGATTAATCCTGAAAAGCCAGCCTTTGACTTACCAGACGTGAACAGCCAGATAGATCGGGTGAAGTTACCAGATACCCTGCTGTTCGATCGCGCCTCTAGAGGAGATTATCAAGAAGCGATCGCTCAAGTTGATCAAGGGAAACCTGTGACAACTGAAATTGACCGCCGAACCATTACCATTAGCGGCTTATTTTCAATCGGCGCTTCCTTTGCGGCTGATGGCAACCTGATTACCAGCGACCAGAATTTCTTGCGGCTATTTCCTAAACGAGAAGCAAGTAGTGTCAGTATAGGTTTGGTTCAACTAGAACCAGGTTATGATCCCAAACAAATCAAAGCAGCTTTAGAATCTCATTTAGATGATGATGTTAAAGTTTTAACCAAAGCAGAATTTATCGAATTTGAAACAGATTATTGGAAAAAAAATACAGCTATCGGGTTTATCTTCAGCCTGGGTGTAGCAATGGGATTTATGGTAGGCGTGATTATCGTCTATCAAGTTCTTTCTACAGATGTGAATTCCCATCTCAAAGAATACGCCACTTTCAAAGCAATGGGCTATAACAATCTCTATTTATTAGGCGTGGTGTTTGAAGAGGCGATAATTTTGGCAATCTTGGGCTTTATTCCAGGAGCGATCGCACCTTTAGGACTTTATGCTTTAACTCGCAATGCCACCAATTTACCACTCTATATGACCGTAGCGCGAGCCACCACAGTGCTAATACTAACAATGATTATGTGTATTATTTCTGGTGCGATCGCCACTCGGAAATTACAGTCCGCTGACCCCGCAGATATGTTTTAAAAATTGTCATTAGTCATTAGTCCTTTGTAATTAGGACTTACGGAGACTCTAGGAATTATTCTCTACGACAGCGAAATTAGCCATTTTGGCGTAAGTCTTAGTAATAACAAATGACTAATACCAATTCTCTATGAAGATACACATCATAATACCCCCCTGTAGTCCCCCCTTGCTTGGGGGGACGGCGATAGCCGGGGGGTGAATTATATGCAGCTTCACAAAAAAACGGTACAAGGACAAATGACAAATGACAATCATCAGGAATAATCGAGCTATTTATGACTAGTCAATCCGTCATCTCTGTTAAAAATCTCGACCACTATTTTGGTAATGGTCAACTCCGTAAGCAAGTCCTTTTTGATATCAACCTGGATATTAATGCCGGCGAAATTATTATTATGACTGGGCCTTCTGGTTCTGGCAAAACTACGCTTCTCACCTTATCAGGCGGCTTGCGTTCTGCTCAATCTGGCAGTTTGCAGATATTGGGACAAGAACTTTGTGGTGCTAGTACAGCACAACTTACTCAGGTGCGACGCAATAACGGTTATATTTTCCAAGCGCACAACTTGCACGGTAGCCTGACAGTACTCCAGAACGTCAGAATGGGCTTGGAAGTGCATAATAATATTTCACCGACAGAAATGAAAACCCGGTCAGCCCAAATGTTAGAGGAGGTAGGATTAGGAAATCGGCTTAATTATTATCCTGATGATTTATCTGGGGGACAAAAACAAAGAGTTGCGATCGCTCGTGCATTGGTTGGTCATCCTAAAATTGTCTTAGCAGATGAACCCACCGCCGCCCTTGACAGCAAATCGGGAAGAGATGTGGTCAACCTCATGCAAAAATTAGCTAAGGAACAAGATTGTACCATTCTTTTGGTTACTCATGACAACCGCATTCTAGATATTGCCGATCGCATCGTTTATATGGAAGATGGCAAGTTAGTAAATGACCGTGCTGTTGTTGCAGCATCTTAAGTAGATTCTTTTTGAGCAATTCTCACAAATCAAATTTGTGAAGTAAAGAGATTTTGGAACTGCGAATCAGACTTTTTAGACATTAGGCTTTTGGTACTCTTTCTAAGGATTGTACTCAAATTCGCCTTGCGATGGGGTAACCGCCCGCCGAAGGCATCGCACCCCCACCCAATCTCCTGCTGGGGTTTGTCCGACTTTGTAGGTGTAGTCAACATCCCAAAAGCTGATACTGTAGTAAGTACAATTAGCTAAACACTGGTTCATAAACTGGCTAAGTTTACGGCTGCTGAAGAGGTTGCATGGCTGTACAACTAAACCTAATGGTACATTTATACTATAAAAGGGATACGTCAAAACTATTGTGAAAATTTTGTATTTGTATCCCTATCTTTATAATTCCCAATAGCAAACCGACTTAATACCGCAATCCTATTTGATTTGTGAGAATTGCAAGCTACAGGTATCCCAATGCGGTTTAGTTAACGTTTTAATCTTTGAATGAAATTATACCCGCATTTCTCACTCTTCTCAAGGCGTTTGATGGAGCAGAAGAGAAGTAATGAGTAATGAGTAATGAGTAAAAACTTCTTACTTCTTACTTCTTACTTATTACTTATTACTTCTCCCCGGCACTTGCACAGGCTATAAGAGGTGTGGTGAGAAATCCGGGTATAGCGGTTTTTGGTTTAGTGAGGTACATCATGTCATTAGGAAACACTATAATCATCAAAATTTGACATGAATTTCCACTGATCATAATCACACCAAATATTTTTTGTTATTTACTTAATTTGGTTCTGATTGTTGGCGCTGTTACAACCCGGAATTTTAAAACCGTTTACTATACCTGAGTACTTTCATCAAACAAAAGTAGTTTGCTAAAAACATAAATCTCTAATTTGGTAGAGATATTAGTTGTTATCCCAGCCAGCTAAATCACTTTATCTAAGTAAAATCTCAACAATTTCCAAATTATTTTATGGACTGTTAAGTGATAAATCAACAATAACTGACTCAAAAAGTAGGAATTAGCAAATAAATACTGAAACAAGCCTAATTTGTTCTTTTTTCTGCGCCACTAGTTAAGAGGTAATCTATGGTGCGAAACTCAAAGCTAGGGTACAGAACGTTCCCTAAGTCTATTCTGCGTCCATCTATTGTTATAAGCATAATTGCATCTTTATTGGTTGGCGGAATAAGTTTTTATATAGTAAAACGCTGGCAAAATTATGCAAATCCAGAGGCACAAGTACCAGTAACACAATTACCACAGTTAAAAACAGTAACAGCTTTAGGGCGACTCGAACCACAGGGAAAGGTAATTAAACTCTCTGCTGCGGTGTCTGCGGAGGGAAGTCGAGTAGAAAAGTTGTTGGTGAAAGAAGGGGATAGGGTAAAAGCAGGACAAGCGATCGCAATTTTGAACAGCCGCGATCGCCTCCAAGCATCATTAAAAGAAGCGCAGGAACAGGTAAAAGTAGCCCAGGCAAACCTAAACCGCACCCAAGCAGGTGCTAAACGCGGTGAAATTGCCGCCCAAAAAGCTGCGATCGCTCGTTTAGAAGCAGAACGCCAAGGTGATCTTAATGCCCAAGCCGCGACAATTGAACGATTCCAAGCCCAAGTGCGTAACGCCCAAGCCGAAGACGAACGCTATCAGCAACTATATCAAAAAGGCGCAATTTCCGCTTCTCAACGGGATAGCAAGCGTTTAAACTTGGAAACCGCCCAAAAAAGCTTGCAAGAAGCACAGGCACAGTTAAATCGTACCCAATCAACTAGTCAGCAACAGGTTAAACAAGCTACAGCCATACTTGATGAAATCGCTGAAGTGCGTGGAGTGGATGTAGAAGCAGCTAAAGCAGAAGTCAATCGTGCCGTAGCAGCCATGGATCTGGCAAAAGTCAATCTTGAACAGGCTGTAGTGCGATCGCCCCAAAATGGGCAAGTATTTGAGATCCATACCCATCCTGGGGAATTAGTATCAAATGATGGCATTGCAGATATCGGCCAAACCAGCCAGATGTATGTCATAGCCGAAGTCTACGAAAGCGATATCGGCAAAGTGCATTCAGGACAGCAAGTGCAAGTATTTGGTGATTACCTCCCGATTGAATTAGAGGGAATCGTAGATCGCAAAGGCTTGCAAGTGCGACGACAGAATGTCATCAACACAGATCCCGTCAGCAATATCGACAACAGAGTAGTAGAAGTCCATATTCGACTAGATGAAGCTTCCAGCCGAAAAGCTGCCACCTTAACCAATATGCAAGTTAAGGCAGTAATTGAATTGTGAAATTTGTCATTAGTCATTAGTCATTTGTCATTAGTCATTTGTCATTTGTCATTGGTTATTAATTCTTCTTCGTTACTTCCTTACTTCCTCATCTCCCTTGTTCCCTCATCCCCCCACTCCTCACTTCTTATCATGGGATTGCTCAAACAACTGCTACGGCGAACTCCTCTAGGGTGGCTGCAACTGAATCATGAAAAAAGCCGTCTCTTCGTGGCATTGTCAGGTATTGCCTTTGCTGATCTTCTGATGTTCATGCAGTTAGGCTTTCAAACTGCGTTGTATGACAGTAACACCAGATTACATCGCAGTTTGCAAGCAGATATTGTTTTAACAAGTCCCCAAGCCCGTAACTTGCCAAGCTTGTCTACATTTTCTCGTCGGCGACTTTATCAAGCAATGGATATACCAGGGGTGAAGTCAGCCGAACCAATGTATTTCAATAATGCAATCTGGAAAAATCCCCAAACACACCGTGAGACAGGGGTGTTAGTTATCGGCTTTAACCCAGACAAGCCAGCCTTTGACTTACCAGATCTTAACCAGCAATTGCAAACGATCAAAATGCCAGATACCGTTCTGTTTGATCGTGGTGCAAGAGGAGATTATCAAAAAGCGATCGCTCAAATTGACCAAGGTAAAACCCTGACTACAGAAATAGAACGGCGCACAATTACCATTAGTGGCTTATTCCAAGTCGGGGCTTCCTTTGGTTCTGATGGCAATGTGATTACCAGCGATCAGAATTTTTTGCGGCTATTTTCTGGGCGACAGTCCAGCAGTGTCAGTCTAGGTTTGATTGTTCTTAAACCAGGCCATGAACCGAAAAAAGTAGCAGCAATGCTCAAAGCCTACCTGAGAGATGATGTCAGAGTATTAACCCACGCCGAATTTATTGAATTTGAAAATAACTTCTGGAGAACAAATTCACCCATTGGGTTTATTTTCAGCCTGGGTGTATCGATGGGCTTTGTCGTGGGCGTGATCATCGTCTATCAAGTCCTTTCCACCGACGTTAATGCCCATGTTCGGGAATACGCCACCTTTAAAGCAATGGGATATCGCAATTACTACCTCCTAGGTGTGGTGCTTGAAGAATCGTTGATCTTGGCAGCACTCGGCTTCTTCCCTGGATTGGGAGTATCTTTAGCACTTTACCAACTGACTCGCAGTGCCACAAATTTGCCCATGTACATGACTGCGATTCGGGCATTACAGGTATTAGTGTTGACTATCATTATGTGTACAATTTCCGGTGCGATCGCCACCCGCAAACTCCAAGCCGCCGATCCTGCTGATATGTTCTAAAAATTGTCATTTGTCATTGGTCACTGGTCATTTGCAAAGGAAAAATGACGGTCATCACGAGTAATCGAGCTATTTATGACTAGTCAACCCGTCATCTCTATTAAAAATCTCGACCACTATTTTGGTCACGCCTCACTCCGCAAGCAAGTTTTATGTAACATCAACTTAGAGATTAACGCTGGTGAAATTATTATCATGACTGGTCCCTCTGGTTCTGGCAAGACTACTCTGCTGACCTTAGTAGGTGGATTGCGTTCTGCCCAATCTGGTAGTTTGCGGGTTTTGGGACGAGAACTTTGTGATGCTAGTGCTGAACAACTAGTGCAGGCGCGACGCCATAACGGTTATATTTTCCAAGGACATAACTTGCATGGTAGTT